>JBGSIR010000128.1:0-4089 GCA_041742415.1 Fimbriimonadaceae bacterium
CCGTGGTGGCCGGCCGCTTTGGCCGCTGCCTGCTGGAGCTGGGCGGCAACAACGCCGTCATCGTCACTCCCACCGCCGATCTCTCCATCGCCCTGCCTTCCCTGCTCTTTGGCGCGGTGGGCACGGCAGGCCAGCGCTGCACCAGCACGCGCCGCATCATTGTCCACCGTTCGGTGGAAGAGGAGCTTTGGACCAAGCTCACCACCGCCTACGATTCGCTGACCTCCAAAATCGGCGACCCCCTTCGCCCCGAAACCCTCATCGGCCCACTTATCGACCAGCAGGCCTTCGAAAACATGGAGCGCAAGCTGGCCTCGCTGGGCGGCGCGGCGGTGCATGGCGGAGGCCGCATTCTGGCCGACCAATGGCCCGACGCCTGGTATGCCAAGCCCGCCCTCGTCCGGCTTGAAAAGCAGATCGAGCCCGTGATGGAGGAGGTCTTTGCCCCCCTCGCCTACCTCATCCCCTGTGACGACATCGAGGAGGCCTTCGCCATCCACAACGCCGTCCCCCAGGGCCTCTCCAGCGCCATCATGACCACCGACGTGCGCGAAGCCGAGCTCTTCAAACGCCGCAGCGACTGCGGCATCGCCAACGTGAACATCGGCACCAGCGGAGCCGAAATCGGCGGCGCCTTTGGCGGAGAAAAGGAGACCGGAGGCGGCCGCGAAAGCGGCAGCGACTCCTGGAAAGCCTACATGCGCCGACAAACAAGCACCACCTACTACGGCCACACCGCCCCGGCGCTGGCTCAGGGCGTGCAGTTCGAAGCCTAGTGCGCTAAGATCTGTTCGTGTGGTTTGACCTTTCGCCGCCCGCGGAAGAAACGGCGAGAATGCGCCGGCGCTTCATTATTTTTTTTGTCGCGCCAGCGTTCACACTTTCGGCTTTTGTTGGCATCTGGGCTCCCGAATGGCTATTGCTTTGGCTGTTGATCACCGTCCTGATTTCGGCATATCTTGCTGCAGGCAAGTGGAAAGTTGAAACCTGGCAGCGAAGACTATGGTCCAACATCTTTATTGCCACCGACTCACTTGCTCTTTCACCGGAAGGACAGCAGAAAACATATCATGTTGTCGGGTGGGCGCCGTGCGGCCCAAACGCAGATTGGATCTCTGTTCTCTTAGAGGAGCCGAGCGGCCGAAGAATCTGGAAGTGGCTGAATCCCGATGAGGCGCCTGCCCCCGGAGCCCTTCGAAGCCGTATCGCCACCGACTGGAAGTCGTTCCATGCCGATGCAGTTCTGCAGTGGGGCGCGCGAGGTGATGAAGGGGACCGCCCCAGTCACCCATGGACCGGGTGGTTGTGGTGTATCAGCGTCTGGATGGTTGCTGCGCTGCTGGCATTCGCTGCGACAGCTGCGAACCTCAGCTGGGCTTGGACATTTTCGGCTTTGGCCACCGCGCTGGGCCTCAATTGGCTTCTTCAGTTGGCAATCGCTGCGCAATTGGGGCGTGGCATTCGGCTGTCTAAAAGCGGAATAGCAAGAATTGACTCAAAGGGTGAGCCTTCGACGATGCACCGCCCCCAGAACCCAATCGTGCGTAGCCGAGGCGCAGAGGCACGATTGGTGTGGACTGTTGATAGGAAAAAGGTCGTGCTCCCCGTCTGGGCTCCCTTCGCGTCTGAGTTCTGGCTGAAATAAACATCCTGCCCAGCCATGTCTTTTCGGAAGCGAGAGAGATAAAATAGATACGATGCGGGCGTTTTTGGGAGGAAACAAATCCAGCATCTTCCCGTCATTGCGGGAACTGCTCATGATCGCCGGGATATGGGCGTTCGTGGCGAGCTTTTGGAATCCGGCTTGGATCGCCTTTTGGGCTCCGCTCCTTACCGCAAAGACTGCGGTCAAGGCCGCTTGGGGGTGGCGCAGCTTTGGCCGACCGCGAAAGATCACGGGCACGATTGATCTCAGCCATGATTCGATTCGGGACAAGGGGCAGTCCTGGAAGCCAATCAGCGCTTGGGCGCCCTGCGGGGCTCAATGGGAATGGATTGCCCTTCATGTCAACGGAATGTGGCGCTGGCTGGATCCGGATGATTCCGACAACCCCAAGGCGCTTCGCTCATACATTGAGATGACTTACCCCAGAGAGATGGGGCCAATCCGAATCGAATGGGGCGCGATTTCAAGTGATTCGCCCATGCCCGTTGGGCCGCTCAGCCTCGGCCTGGTCAGCGCATTCTGGGGCCTTTTCTTTCTGCTTCTGGCAGCTGCCTTTGGGCAGGCATGGGCGTGGCCGCTTTTCGCCCTGAATGCCGCCTATGCACTTGGAGCGCTGGCGGGCCGCCTTCTTCCCGGGTTTGGGGGGAATGGCATTCTTCTGACATCAACAACAATTGAGCGTCTTGACAGCGCCAGCAAGAAGTCGCTAGATTGGCGAAGCCCCGAAGCGAAGCTCACCCGGTCCGGCAAGGGTCAAGCTCAGACTCTGCGCATTCGGCTGGGGAAGGATGTGGCTTTGATTCCGTCTTGGACGCCAAACTTTCCCTTGATTCAAGGCTCGGAGTCCCTGAGCGGTCCAGTGCCGGAAGGAGGGCCGAGTCATGGCGAATAACCGGCCCATCCCTTCTGGCGCCATCTGGTTCGTCCTGATGGTGGCGGTGCGGGCGGCGGTTTGGCTGCTGACGTATCGGCTGGCGATTGCCCTCAACCTGAGCGAGCCCCTCATTTGGGGGATGATGGTGGGCTTCATTGTCCCGTCGAGCATCGATGCCAGCTTGGCCGCCCGGAAGAACCGCCTGGGTGGCCTGGACCTCTTTCGGGCCAAGCCCAAAGTGATCGAGGCCCTGCTCCTGGCCAGGCAGGCGGCGCCTTGCGGCCCTGATGGAGAGTGGCGGGCGGTCGGGCCGGATCACAAAGGCGATTGGCGGGTGGTGAAGATAGAGGAATTGGAGAAGCTGGATTCCTCGGGCACTTGGCGGGAGGCCTTGGCCGCTTTTGCCCAGCCCGAAGAGCTGCGCTGGCGGCCGTACGAGGATTTTCCGGTGATTCCGTTCACGGCAATCGGCCTGGCGGGGGCTGTTCTCGGCCTTTCGCTGGGGCCCTGGTGGGGGGCGCTTGTCATGGCGTCCAGCGTCGGCATGGTCCTGGCCGTCTGGCTGGGCGCAGCCGTCCACATGGCGATCGGCGCCTCCTCTAACCACGAGCTGGAGTGGGCCGGCTTACGTCTTAGCTCGTCGTCCTGGGAGCCTGAGCAGGCCATCCGGCTGGACGAGCCGGGCCTGCTTGCCGAGCTCCGTGGGCAAGGCGAATCCGAGCGCCTCATCGTGCGCCAAGGCCAGCTGAAGCTCGACATCCCCTGCTGGTCGCCGGGCTACCCCGCGCTCAAGGAGCGCGTGCTGCCGCCGGGGTAGCCTGGCGGTCATGCGCGCAGAGTCGCTTGCCTTTTTCAAGAGCCTGATCCAGGCTGCTTCGCCCTCCGGCTATGAAGAGCCCGCCGCCCAGGTCTACCGCGACTACACGGGAGGCTTTGCCGACGAGGTGCGGACCGACATTCATGGCAGCGTCTGGGCGATTTTGAACCCGGAGGCCAAGACCCGCATCATGTTTGCCGGGCACATGGATGAGATCGGGTTTCAGATCCACCATGTGGACAGCGACGGGCTCTGCTGGTTTCGCGGCATTGGTGGCCATGATCGGTGCGTGCCGGTGGGGCAGGCCGTGTGGGTGCACGCCAAGAATGGGCGCGTGCCAGGCGTCATCGGGCGCAAGCCGATCCACCTGATGGAAGAGTCCGAGCGCGGCAAGTCGCCGCAGCTCCACGACATGTGGATCGACATCGGCGCCACGAGCAAAGAGGAGGCGCTGGAGGCTATTGAGCTGGGCGACTGCGTGACCTATCACACCGAATTCATCGAGCTGATGAACGACCGCGTCACTGGGCGGGGCATGGACAACCGCAGCGGCAGCTTCATCGTGGCCGAGGCCCTGCGCCTGCTGAAGGAGGACGGCGGACTGGACCCGAATGTCGGCGTCTATGCCGTCGCCACGGTGCAGGAAGAGATCGGCCTGCGCGGCGCGCAGACCAGCGCCCACTCGGTCGATCCGCACGTCGGCATCGCGGTGGACGTGACCCATGCCACCGA
>JBGSIR010000129.1:0-1924 GCA_041742415.1 Fimbriimonadaceae bacterium
GCCGCGGCGGTGGAAAAGCTGGCCAGCCAAGCCGAGGCGCCGCAGTGGGCCGACCTTCCTGAGACGGCGGCATTCCGGGCCGCAGACCCCCGTGTCAAGACCGTGGGCGCTGATTTTCCCCAAAATCGTCGTTGAAAACAATCTTTTCCACGGCCTTTTCCACACCCCTCAACGGGCGTAAACTGATCGTGATGAAGGGGCTAGCTCTGGCCGTGTGCGCCGCGCTGGGCGCAATTGCGGGAGCGCAGGATCGGAGCCTGGTGGCGGCCGACCCCGGCTACCGCATTCTGCAGATGCAGGTGGAGATGGAGGTGGCCCCCGACCGCACGGTGGAAGTGCGGGAGGAAATCAAGGTCCGCTTCACCCAGCCCCGCCGAGGCATCAAGCGGGTGATTCCCCTGCGCCAGGGCGCCAACGTTATCCGGCTGGACCGCATCAAGGCGGGCCGCCCGAACGCTTCGGAGGGAGTGAAGATTTCGCGGCGCGACGACGAGGTCGAGGTGCGGCTGGGCCGGGTGGAGGCGCTGCTTCCCCCGGGCTCCGAGCGCACCTACTTCATCAGCTACCGCGTGCGCGACGCCATCTTGGAGCGGGGCGACCAGCAGGAGGGCACGGGCTGGGCGGAGCTCTACTGGAACGCCGTTGGACCCGAATGGGACACCGGAATGGACGAGGTGCGCGTGCGCGTTCGCCCTCAATCGGGCATTTGGACCATTCCCGCCAGCGTCGTTCTGCGGGGGGCTCAGGGCGCCTCCAGCCGCCAGATTAGGTCGGAAAAGCAGGGCCTCAAGTCGGGACAAGGGCTGAACCTTTACCTGACCAACGAAGGCGGCGCCATCGCCACAACCATTCCGCTGCAGCCCTATGAGGGGCTGACAGTAGCGATGGCGCTGGACCCCAAGGGCTTTCCCGGCCCCAGCGGCTGGGCCAAATTTTGGGGCTCGCTGGAGCCCGTCGCGCCCATCATCTTTCCCCTGCTGGCGGGGCTGATCATGCCGGTGGTGTGGTGGATTTGGGGCCGTGATCAGCGCCTCAAGCCCGGCGACCCCATCTTTTCGCCGCCCATGGACCTCAGTCCTTCGCAGTGCGGAGTGCTTTCGGACGGCCGACTTGACTCGCAGGACATGGCCGCTGCGCTCTGCTCCTTGGCGCAAAAAGGGTTCCTCAAACTGAAGGGCGCGGGCTCGACCTTGGATGAGGTGACGGTGCGCGATGATGCGCCGACCAACGCCTATCTGCCGCCCGAAGAGGCGCTGATCTTCAGCGCGGTTCGAAGCCGGGGCCCGGTGCTGAACGCCGATGAGCTGAAGGAGGCCCTGGGCGCCCGGCACCGCGAGGTTCGCCTGGAGGTGATGCAGAGTCTGCGGAAGGCGGGGCTCATCCATCGCCCCGACGAGGTGGTTCGGGCCCTCTGGATCGCGGCGGGCATCCTAGCGGCGGTGGTTGTCGGCCTGGCGGGCTTGAGTTGGGAGCTTGCGCCTCAGCCGCTGGTCTTTGGCTGCGCTGCGCTCACCGGGGTCATCATCGTTCTCTTCGGCTGGCACATGCCGCGCCTCACCAAAAAGGGCGCCCTCGTCCGCAGTCAGGTCATGCGGTTTCAGCAGGGCATCGCCTCTCCGGCGGCGGCTCAGGGCGACCTGATGGTGCGGCAGGACCGCTTTGAAAAGCTGACCCCCTATGCCGTGAGCTTCCGCCAGGATCGAACCTGGCTCTCCCGATTTTCGGACCTCCCGACTCCCTCGTGGATCGTGTTTGATAACACCAGCCGCATGGCCAGCCATCTCTTTTCCGGCATCATGTATGACATGGGCCGGGCCGCCAGCACACCCCCCATCCGCGCAGAGAACCCCAACAACCTTTGGGATGACCACACCTTTGGCGGCGGAGACGGCGGCGGGTTTGGCGGCGGCTTCGGCGGAGGCGG
>JBGSIR010000130.1:0-4657 GCA_041742415.1 Fimbriimonadaceae bacterium
TTGCGCGGCGCAGCCCGTCACCACCAGCGCGGCGCCCGGGCTTTGGCGGGCGGCCCGGCGGATGATGTTGCGGCTCTTGGCCTCGGCTTGGCTGGTGACGCTGCAGGTGTTCACCACATAGACTTCCGCCGCCTCTTGAAATGGGACGATTTGGAACCCAGCGGCCTGAAAAGACTCCAGGATTTTCTGCGTTTCGTATTGGTTCACCTTGCAGCCAAGGGTGGTGAACGCAGCGCGGGGCATGGGATGAGTTTAGCCGGAGCCGAGGAGGCGGGGGGCGGCCCCGGCTCCCTCGGCGCGTTCATCCGGCCCAAAACTCAGCGTTCCGGATGGCAGTGGCCGTTTTCAGGTCTGCGCTCGACTGCGCCCATCACGCTCTCTTCTCTGGGGATTCGCCTCGCGTTGTTCGGACACAAAAACGCCCTCCGGCTGGCGGAGGGCGCGTGGGGGGTTAGAGCTTGAGGTCGACGATGCCGGAGACGCCGACGTTGTCGACGGCTTTGAGGTCGCCGAGGGTTTTGAAATCGGCGCTGCTCACGGGGATCATGGCGCGGATGCGGACTTCTCGGCCGAAGAGGGTGGCTTCGGGGCTTGCGACGGCCTGCACCTTTTCCACCTGGGCGCGTGGGCCCATCACCTGTGCGGCGCCAATCGCTCCGGTGGAGTTGAGGCCAAGAGTAATGATGGGAACAACCTTGGTGGCTTGTTGGGCCGTGTCCTCTCGGCCGGCGACTCGGTTGAACTGGCGGTTGAGTTCGGGTCCGAACTGGCGGACGGCCGCGCCGACGCCGAGGATCTTGATGATCTCTCGAATTTGGGGCGCGCCGATGGCCATGAGTCCGATCAGCAGGGTTCCAGAGAGGGCCACCCTCAGGGCGAGCCGGGAGCGTGTGCGCTTCATCAAAGAATCAGACGTGCTCGGGTGGGCCTGCGTTAGTGTGGGTGGGACAAGAAAAACGGGCCCCTTTCCCGAAGGAAAGGAGCCCGCTCAAGTTTTCGAGCCGAAGCTTTAGAACTTGATGGAGAGCTGGCTGGAGACCAGGCCGCCCTTGTAGAGGTTGTTTCCGAAGCCGAAGGCTCCGTTCTGACCCTTGAAGTCCACATCGGAGATCTGATACTTCACGTTCAGGAACGAGTCCTGGTTGATTCCGTATCGGAAGCCGACGGTGTACCAGTTCTGCTCGGGCTTGCCGGCGCCGCCGAGGTTGAACTCAGCTCGCTCGAATCCGAACATAGCGGCCCACACGTCGCTGACCTTGTAGTCGAGGCCGACGTTGAAGAAGGTCACGTCGTCGTTCGTGTTGTTGAACAACAGCGCGCCGCCGTTTCGCTTGCCTTCGAGGACGCCACCCATCGCGGAGAGGGTCAGGTCGTCGCTGGCCATGAACTTGGCGGAGCCGTGGAAGCCTTCGACGTTGCGGAGGCCGAACTCGGTTCCGACCTTGCCCCAAGAGCCAGGAGCGAAGTGGTTGGCATCAACGGACTGGAATCCAGCGCCGAGCTCGAAGCTGCCGCCCATGTACTTCAGGTACGCGTTGTAGGCGTCATTGAAGGTGTCGTTGCGGGTGGCGTCGTTCTCCTTGAGGACGGTGGTGGCATAGGCGCCGCCGACCTTGAGGTTTCCGCCGAGCTTGTAGTAGCCATCCACGCCATAGACGTCAGCCTTGTTCACCACGCCGAAGCCGGTGGCGGTGCGTCGCAGGTCATGGAAGTGGTAGTTGCCGGAGATCTTGCCATTCTCGCCGAGCGGAATGTCAAGGCCGAAGGCCAGGATGTTGTTCGCAGGCACGCCGGCCGGCATGATCATGTTGAGATCGTTGCCGTTCACGGTGTTGCGGTTGTCCAGGCGGCCAGCGGCAGCGGTGAAGGTGGCAGCGCCGAAGTCGAGGCCCACCATGGCGCCGTCAACGCGGAACATTCCGTCGTTGTAGCGGTCATTGTCCAGCAGGTAGCTGTTGAAGGCGGTGCGCTTCAGCATCAGGTCGTTGCCGCCGATGGGCATGCGGCCCACGGTGGCAGTGAAGCCCTGACCGAGAGCCTCGCCGCCGAAGCTGGCCCACAGGCTGTCGAAGTACATGTCGAACGGAGCGGTCTGGTCGTCAAACGACACATTGCGTCCCTGCATGTTGTAGGGGAGGCCGCCCTGAAGGTTGCCGGCCACGAGGGTGGCAGACCAGTCCACGTTGTCGGCTTCGCCGGAGAACGTGAAGGCTCCTTCATGGAAGACGGAGAAGTCGCGGTTGAGGCCAACCGCAGCGCCGCCGAAGCCCTGGTTGGCTCGTCCGGCGCCGGTGGTTCGACCAGCGCTGGTCAGGCCAATGATGCCGTCGGTGGAGTGTCCGGCCGTGACGAGGGCGGTGATCTCACCGGAGAGCTTGACCGGCATGGTCATCTCTTCCAGGGCGCTCACGCGGCTGTCAAGGTCGGCCATGTCCTTCTTCATGGCGTCAACGTCAACACCGAGGCTGGCGATGTCCTTCTCAAACTCGTTGATCAGGTTGCGCAGCTGGGTGGTGTCGGCAGGTCGCATTCCGTCAACCTTGCGGTTGAGCTCGGCGATCTGGCTTCGCAGGCTGGCGATTTCAGCGGAGTGATCCGTGCCGCCGCCGCCGCCGCCCGTGGGGCGCTTCTCGAGGTCGCTGACGCGCTTCTCGAGGGCGGAAACCATGTCCTCGACGCCCTGGACCTGGCCCATGAGCATCATATAGACGTTGTTGATCGCCGTGGCGAACTCATAGCGGCTGAGCGGCCGGTTGCCTCGATAGAGGTTGGTGCCCTTGTATCCGAACAGGACCTTGCCCTGGAGGTTTCGGATGGCTTCGTAAGCCCAGTGGTCCTCGGGGACGTCGGCGAACATCTGCGCGGAGGCAGAGCCGACGAGGCCGAGGCCAAGGACCGCGCCCAAGGCGTACTTGTACATGCGGTTCATTTGTGTGTTCCTTTTTCGGATCTCAAATGAGGGGCCGAGCCTCGCCTCACACCGCCGGAAGGATTCCCGCATGCCCCAAGGAAGTGTCCATGTTTCCTTTCCCCAGATGGCCTGCGCTCTTCGCGTCCTTGCTGTGCTTGACTGTCGCTTCAGCTCTCCTTCGAGAACCTGACACGCAATGCGTGCTGATGCAATTATGCCAGCAGATTCCGCCCCGAAAAGCGGAATGGGACTTTTTCGGGTCCTAGGACCGAATCATTTGCAGTAATTCTTCCGTCTTGGCGCGCATCAGGGCCTCGTCGCCTCGGGTCTCCACGTTCAGGCGAATCACCGGCTCGGTGTTGGATTTGCGCAGGTTAAATCGCCATTCCGCATAGCTCACCGAAAGGCCGTCAATGCGGTCCACCTCGCCGCTGGAGGCATAGGCCTCCTCCACCCGCCTCAGCGATTCGTCGGCGTCGGCCACCACGGAATTCACCTCGCCGGAGCAGGGATAGGCTTCGATCATGGCGTCCACCAGGCTCGCCAGACTGCGCCCGCTGGAGCCGACCAGCCCCGCAATCAGCAGGAGCGGGATCATGCCCGAGTCGCAGTACCAGTGGTCGCGGAAGTAGTGGTGCGCGCTCATCTCTCCGCCATAGGCGGCGTCCACTTCGCGCATTTTCTCCTTGATAAAAGCGTGGCCGCTCTTGCTCATCACCGCCTTGCCGCCCGCCTTGGCTACGATCTCCTCGGTGTTCCAAGTCAGCCGAGGGTCATAGATGATGGTTTGGGTGGCGTCGTGCGCAAGCACGGCTTGGGCCAGCAGGCCGACAATATAGTAGCCCTCGATGAACCGGCCGTTTTCGTCCAGGAAGAAGCAGCGGTCGTAGTCACCGTCCCAGGCCACGCCAAAGTCATAGGCGCCCGGGGTGGCCTGCATTTTGGCCTCCATGTCGGCCCGGCTCTCTTCCAGAATCGGATTCGGCACGCCGTTCGGAAAGTGGCCGTCGGGCTCGCCGTTCATCACTTCAAACTGCAGCGGAGCCTGCTTGGCCAGATACTCCAGCGCCGGACCCGCCGCGCCGTTGCCGGGGTTGGCCAGCACCTTCAGCGGCTTCAGCCCCTGGCCCGCGACCCGCATCAGGTGGTCGGTGAAGTCTTGGTAAACGTCCTTTTCCGTCCGCGTTCCTGCTCCGGTGCGCTCCCACTTTTGCTCATGGGCGCGGCGCTCGATGTCGTTGAGGCCGCTGTCGCTGCTGATGGGGCGGCTTTCGTGGCGCACCATCTTCAGGCCGTTGTATTCCGGCGGGTTGTGGCTGGCGGTGATCATCACGCCGCCGTCATAGCCGTAAAAGGCGGTGGCGAAATAGACCATCTCGGTTCCCGCCAGGCCCAGGTCGATGACATCGACTCCGGCCTCCATCAGCCCCTCGGCCAAGGCGTCCAGCAGCTCCGGCCCGCTCAGGCGAATGTCGCGCCCCAAGCACACCGTCTTGGCACCGGTCTCGTCGGCATAGGCGCGGCCAATGGCGCGGCACAGCTCCGCATTCAGCTCCTCAGGATATCGTCCTCGAACATCGTAGGCTTTGAAGGCGGGGAAGTACTGGCCCATTTCTGCCCCGAAAGGCTACCCGGGCGCTGAGACTATTTCGCCGCCGCGAGGGCGGTTTGGAGGGCGCTCCAGAAGGCGGCGGCAAACTGCGGGCCGGGCCAGGGCGGGGATTGGAGGGCGGCGGCGGCGCGGCG
>JBGSIR010000131.1:0-6020 GCA_041742415.1 Fimbriimonadaceae bacterium
CCGTCGCGGCGAATGTCGGCGGGCACGCGCTCCAGGGCCATGACGGCGACGGCGCCCGCGTCTTCGGCGATGCGCGCCTGCTCGGGGTTGACGACGTCCATGATGACGCCGTTCTTCAGCATTTCGGCGAGGCCGACTTTCTCGCGCCAAGTCTTGCGCGGCGTGTTGTCGCTCATACTGCCTTCTATTGTGAGGCCCGGACAGTCGTCTCTCGGGGGCCGGACTAGACCCACTGGTCCATGGGCGCCGTGAGCGGCCCGCCCGCCTCGCCGGTGTTCACCACTCCCCGGGGCTCAATGATGAGCGCGCAGCACTCCTCCTCAGCCCGCGTGATGTGCTCCTCGCCGCGGGAGACCACGAAGAGCTCGCCTTCGGCGATGGTGACGGCACGGTCTCGGAACTCGACGACCATCGAGCCCAAGAGAACGAGGAACGCCTCGTCGGTCTCGTCGTGGCGGTGCCACACAAAGTCGCCCTGAAACCGCACGAGCTTGAATTGGATGTCATTCAGCTCGGCCACCACACGCGGGCTCCAGTGGTCCTTGATGGCGGCCAGCTTGGCGGCCAGGTTGACGGGCGCGGACGGCAAGGACATTTCCTTTCCATTTTGCCGGGTCCTTTAGATTCCGCCGCGCAGATGATCCCCTATCCTAAACAGGGCATAGACCATGCAGCGCGCCGCACAGCACGAGAGGATTTGGCATCGATTTCAGGACGAGATGGCGGGGCGGCGGATGCTGCATGTGGACCTGCCCGAGGGCTATGCCGAGCCGCACCTGCGCATCGCCTGGCGCGCGCATGTGGATGAGTTTGAGCTGGTTCTAGACCCGGTGCTTTGGCAGCTTATTTATCGTCCGCTGGGGCCGGAGGAGGCGAGGCGGGCCCGGCTGGCGGAGCTTTGGCCCAAGCAGGCGCTGATTTCGAAGGCCTTTGGCGAGCCGGTGGAGGTGAGGGCCATCAAGGGCCACGAGGTGGGCGCCCTCTTTTGCCCGCCGCGCCCGGGCGGAGTGGACCAGCCGCCCCATCTTTGGCCGGCCATGGTGGACCATATGATCGTGGACCTGGCGAAGCTGCGAGACGCCCTGGAAGGGCACGTTTTTGCCTGGACGCCGGCATAAAATGCACTTTCCTCGCAAACTTCACCGCGCAGCCTCGCCAGGAGTGCCCGGCACGGCTGCTGGTTTCGCTATACTGCGCTCTTGAGGAGGAAGCCGAAGACACCCATATGGTTAGTGTTGTGAGGATCTCTGGCTTCTTTGCAGGCTTGGCGATCGCCCTGTCTGCCCCCGTGCAGGCTGAGGTGCATTTTTCCAAGGCCGAGCGGGACTCTGTCATGGGCTATTGGGCCAACCCTAGCCGCTACACCGCCGTTCCGGCGAGCCGACTTGCCTGGCAGGTGCGGCAGACTTCGGAAGGCTCCACCTGGCTTTGGCGCCTTCAGCGCGCCTCGACCCCCGACAAGGTGAGCCCCACCTTGAATGTGCAGAGCCGCAACGCGGCCTGGAACAAGTGGATCGACGCGAAGATCGCGCATGACTATTGGAAGGCGGGCAAAAAGGCCGCCGAGAACAATGGCCAGCGCTTTTCTGAGGCCGAGCCCAAGGCCCCCGGCACGGCTCCCGCCGACCTGGTGAAGGCCGTGGGCGCCGTGCCCAGCTTTGCCGCCGCCGTGAAGCCGCACATGCACACGGTGAACTTTGGCGACGTCAAGCTCTCCTATGAAGACAACGTCTCCATCCGGCCGAAATTCGCCTACTTCCGGTTCGAGGAGGGCATCCGCAGCTTCGGCACGCGAGTGAAGACTCTGCCCGAGGCCGAGGTGAACGCGCTCTTCCAAAAGGCGGGCATCCCCACCTCGCTGCTGCGGGTGATGAAGGCGGTCTCCCTGCTGGAAGGCGGCTTCGACAGCTTGAACACCTATGACACGGGCTTTGTCTCGGTCGGCTTCATTCAGTTCGCCTGCCTCGGTGGCGGCTCGGGAAGCCTGGGCCAGGTGATGCTGCGCATGAAGCAGCGATGGCCGCAGGCCTTCGACGCCAACTTCCGCTCGTTTGGGCTGGATGTGACGGACCGCGGCCTTCTGGTGGCCATGGACCCGACCACCGGAGCCGAATTTGTGGGCGAAGGCGCCGCCAAGCGCATCATCGCCGACAAGCGCCTCGCCGCCGCCTTCCAGCGGGCCGGTCAGGTCTCCCAGGAGTTCCGCATCGCCCAGGTTCAAGTGGCACACGAAATGTACTACCCGGCGGGCGACGTCTTCCGCGTGAACTTTGGCGGGCAGACGATGGCCGTGCGCCTCGGCGACGTCATCAAGAGCGAAGCCGGCATGGCCACGATGATGGACCGCAAGGTGAACACGGGCCGCATCGCCGGTCTGGAGGCCGCCGCCAACGACCTCGTGGCCCGCTACAACCTCACCGGACCCGAAGAGCTCGCCCTCTTTGAGTACGACCTCATCCGCGCTCTGGAGTACCGCAAGAACTACCTCGCCGACCCCTCCCTGAGCGGGCCGCGCACCGACAGTCAAACCGCCCTGCGCCAGATCCGCACCGACACCGAGGCGTCGGCGGAGCCCAAGGCCGAGCCTGCGCCCGAAGCCAAGCCCGAGGCTCCGGCTGAGCCGGACAAATCCGGCGAAGCAAAAGACTGAGCTCCCATCCGCCGGGGAATGCATTCAAGCCCCGAACCGAGGACGGTGTCATCCGAGGTTCGGGGCTTTTGCTGTCTCTCGCCTTCATTCGATCGGAGATCAATGGCCAGATTTTTCCTGCGGCGGGGAGATCTCGATTGACCGAAATCCGCAGGGCTGACGCCTGTGCTCTCGATTGCGGGCCGGAACGGCCACCTTCAGAACACCGTCTTTCACCTCGATGCTAAGGCCCACTGGCTTCCCGTCCATCTTGTCGGCCTGCCATGCAATGCAGTCGGCCTGCCCAGGCCGCTTCACCACGGCTCGAAAGCCGAATGATGAGGTCGCGCCGCCGGCCACTTTTTCTAATAGAATCTGCGCATCGCCCGACCGAACTTCCTGCATGCGGATGATTTTGGGAGTGGCGAAAGCGACAACGAACCAGACCCAGGATCCGACCAGGAACAATCCCCACAGCAACAGGCCGCCCGCAACCCAGGCGGCGGCCTTGAGGAACCAGCGCCAGGGCATGGTCATGTCGCTTAGCCTTCGTCAGGCGCGGTCGGCGGCGGCGCGGCGGATCATGGCTTCGGCGATCTCTTCGCCGGTCACCTGATATTCGCCGGCGGCCAGCCGGGCTTTGAGCTCGGCGATGCGGGCTTCGCGGTCGGGGGCGGCGTGGACCTTCTGCACCGTTTCGGTGATCAGGTCTTTGTCGAGCAGGCGAATGGTCGCCTCGTCCACTTTGGCTTGGCTCAGGCCGTCTTCCTGAGCGCGTCGTAGAGCGTCGATCTGCTCCTTTCTAATCTGCATTTGAACCTCACACGCGGCGCGTTGATCTTCGGTTCGGCGGCCCGGCTGCCTGCGTGAGGCCCGTGGCTTTGCGCGATCGGGGTCGCCCCCGTCTTGCCTTTTCGTGCGAAACACTTGTGTCGCAGTTGGATGATCGGACGTTTCTCGGCGGCTCTTTAGGGCGCCCCCAAGTTTTTTTTCCAGGTTTTTTCTTCCCGCCTCTCGACCGCGTCTCGGCTCTATACTAGCTCAAGGAGTTCCTGGTCAACGATGATCCGCTATCACCGCCTGGGCGAGATGCCCGCCAAGAAGCACGTCAAGTTCGAAAAGCCGGACGGCTCGCTCTATGCAGAGCAGCTTTTCAGCACGCGCGGCTTTGACGGCCCGATGTCCACGCTCTACCACGCCCACCTGCCCACCGAGGTCTCGGGATGGAAGGACTTGGGCTCGGTGAAGCCCGAATTTCTGGACGACGAGGCCCTGCGCCACCGCCACCTGAAGACCGCCCAGCTGAAGCCGCACGGCGACGCCGCCTCCGGCCGAATCCCGCTGATGGGCAACCAAGACTGCCTCTGGAGCCAGGCCCTGGTGGCCGAGCCGATGAAGGATTTCTACAAGAACGCCGAGGCGGACGAGATCCTCTTTCTGCATGATGGCGAAGGCGAGCTGCAGTCGATGTACGGAACCCTGGACGTGCGGCCCGGCGACTACGTCGTCATTCCGCGCGGCACGATCTGGCGGCTCCAGCTGAATTCCTATCCCTCGCGGATGATTATCATCGAGAGCAACGGCCCGGTGACCACGCCCCGCCGCTACCGCAACGAATATGGCCAGATGCTGGAGCACGCGCCCTTCACCGAGCGCGACTTCCGCGGCCCCTCGCGGCTGGAGAGCCACGACAAGCGCGGCGAGCACACCGTCATCGTGAAGGCCCGCGGCCGGCACACCGCCTACACCTATCCCTATCACCCCTTCGACGTGGTGGGCTGGGACGGCTATGTCTATCCCATCGCCTTCAGCATCCACGACTTCCAGCCGATCACCGGCCAAATCCACATGCCGCCGCCCATCCACCAGACCTTTTTGGGCCATGGGTTCGTCATCTGCAGCTTCTGCCCGCGCGAACTGGACTACCACCCCGAGGCCATCAAGGTGCCCTACAACCACTCCAACGTGGATTCGGATGAGGTGCTCTACTACTGCAACGACAAGTTCGGCAGCCGCAAGGGCATCGAGGAGGGCTCCATCACCCTGCACCCCCTCGGCATCCCCCACGGCCCCCAGCCCGGCGCCGTCGAGGCCAGCTTCCCCCACAACCGCACCGAAGAGCTCGCCGTGATGCTGGACACCTTCCGCCCCCTCAAACTCACCGCCCAGGCGCTGGCTTTGGAGGACGAAAACTACTGGAAGAGCTGGCAGGCGCCAATCGCCTAGCCCTCCTCCCCCCAAAAGGATGAGGAGGGCCAGGGCTGCAAGGATGATCTGGAGCAGTTCATTGGCGAACTTCGCCCAGGGCATCCAGCCCTTAGGCGGGCCGCCTTCGCGGCCTGCCATCTAGGCGAGCCCTCTCTGCAGGGCAAAGTAAAGCCGCACAAACGGCTCGGGGCCGAGGGCGAACAGGGCGAAGGCGGCCATGAGCACGCCGAGAGCGAATTGACTTCGGAACTCCTTCATTGGAGAATCGAGTGTCGAATTCGATAGAGGCGGAGTCGCAATGGCGGAACACGGCGGAATTGGGGTGGAATACGAAAAAGGGGGCGGAATGATCCGGGTTCAACTTTTAGGCCCCACAGCTGTGGGGGGTGTCAGGCTCCCGGTGAGCGGTCGTCAGTGGGATCGGCGCCTCTTCACCCTTGCGGCCAAGGCCATCAAGCCCGGTATGAGCTTGGAGCTCATCTTTGCTTTGCATGCAAAGCCAGGGAATGATCCATATAAGACATGGGCGAACTCATTTCGCCGTTCCTTTAAGCCGCCTATCGCTGCAGGGGCGTCGTCGCGAGGGCTCAAGCTGAAAGGAGTCAAGACTGATCTTGATGAGATCCGGGAAGTTATCGTCGAATGCCCGGGGTCTGCCCTGTCTGTGCTGCAGGGCCTTCTGCTGGACGACAGCCAGTCATTCAAGTTGCCGCACAGCCTAGACGTGATTCGCGAGCAGAGCTTTAATCAGGAGGAGTTAAAGGCTTCTGCTTTCCAAAAGCTTTGGGCTGAATGGATCAAGGAGACAGCTGGGTTGACAAAGAGGTCAAGACTCACCCAAGAAGCGCGGCAGCTGGTTCATGACTGGTGCACGGCGGCCGGTGAGCTTTGTGAATGCCCCATCTTGGATGTCCAGCCGATTGCCGCCCTGGCAGAGTCTGATGTGACATGGCTGCAGGAAGTCATAAGAACCACCCGGACCGTCAATATCCGCCCGATCCACGCTCAGGGAGCGCAAAAGCGGGACGCCATGGAGCTGGAGCATGTCTATGTCGCTCTGGAGACAGAAACAAAGGAGCAGACAGGGCCTGGCGAGCCGCCGAAGATGCGGCCTGTTCCGCTCGGCGAACTGCTTCGGCAGCCCTGGGCGTGGGCGCTGACGGGGCCGAGCGGGGCGGGGAAG
>JBGSIR010000132.1:0-4522 GCA_041742415.1 Fimbriimonadaceae bacterium
GCAAGGCGGCTGGCGATGGTCTCGGTGCTCGCTGCGCCAGAAGGCCTGCAGGCCGTGCAGGAGGCCGAGCCAGACATCGACATTTACTGCGCCGCCATCGACCGGGAGCTGGACGAACGGCGCTTTATCCGCCCGGGGCTGGGCGATTACGGAGACCGGTTCTTTGGCGCATAACCCCACGCCCTGGCACAAGCGGGAGCCCAAGCTCAGCACGGTCATTTTGGCGGTGCTGGGCATCGTAGACCTCATCAGCACCTTGGTCCTGCTGGGCTTTGGCGCCATCGAGGCCAACCCAATTTTTGCCGCCCTGCTGCGCATGGGGCCGGTCTGGTTCATCCTCGCCAAGCTCGTGATGCTGGCCGGTCCGATTGCCCTCATCGAGTTCGCCCGCAGCCGCGCACCCAAATCGGCCGAGCAGGGCGCATGGGTGGCGGTGATTGCCTACTTCATCATTTGGGGCGGCCAGCTTCTGCGGCTGGGTGGGCTGCTTTAGGCAGCCTCGTCCCTCGCTCCAGGCCCGGCGGCGTCCACCGCCGACTCTGTGTCCCAATTGTCGCAGTCCAGCCTCAGGCAGCGGATCACGCATCCGCCCCCTTCGCCTTCTGACTCCGACTGCACCCGCTCGGCAAAACGGCAGCTCAAGCAGAGCTCCGGTTCGAGCAGGCGCACGATCTTTAACTGACGTCGCCCCATATGGTCGAGAACCTCACACACGCTCCCCCGAAGAGGAGCACGGTTCTATGGTTGGGGCATCCGGGGGGTAGCCTCTCTGCAAGCATTGCCAGATTCCTCCAGTCCCCGCAAGAAAACTTCCCCCCTCTCCCGCCGCGAACGCCTGCGCCGGAGCCGCGCATCCCTGAGCCATGCCATTGGTCAGGCCCGCATGGAAGCCGCCGACCCCGGCCTGCGCCAGGCCTATGACACCCTTCCCAAGCTCCCGATTCGGGTTCTAAGCATGCCGCAAGGCAAAGAGGTGAACCACGGCGGCCTGCTTCGGCTGGCTGAGGCTTACCGGGTCGAAGAGATCGTCTTTGTGCGGGAAGAGGACTCCGCCCGCGACTTTGCCGGCGCCGTCGGGGCCAAAGACTGGGCGCCTCGCCGATGGGGCGATCCGGTGGAGGAGATCACAGCCGCCCGGGCCGAAGGGCGCACCGTTTATGCGCTGACCCTGGACGACAACGCCGTCTCACACACCCGCGCCGAGTGGCGCTTTCCGGCACTGCTGGTGCTGGGACAGGAAAAGTTTGGCCTGCCGCAGGAGATCGCTGATCTCTGCGACCAGACGATCGCCATCCCCATGTACGGGCTGACGCAGTCGCTGAATGTGGGCCAGGCCGCCGCCATTGCGCTGGACCGCATGGTCTCGGCCCTGGAGATGGGCGCCGAAGCCCACTGGCCCGCCCGCACCGCCAGCCGCCGCCTCTTGGGGCTGCCCGACGCCGACTACCGAGCCTTCATTCCGAAAGATCCAGACCCCAGCGAGTCTTGACCGGAAGGGCCTGCGCCAGCATCTGATCAAATCTCCGGGTCGAGACTTCAAAGGCGCCCAGTGAAGCCAAATGCGGGTTCATGATCTGGGCGTCGAACACCAGGAAGCCCTGCCGCCGGCACTCTTGAATCAACGCATGGAGGGCGGCCTTGCTGGCGTTGGTCTGGCGATGAAACATTGACTCTGCGCCAAAGAAGCCGCCCAGGGCCACGCCGTAGACCCCGCCCGCCAGCTCTCCTCCGCGCCAGGCCTCGCAGCTGTGCGCCCAGCCCAGCTCGTGCACCTCGGCAAAGGCGCGCCTGATCTCATGGTTGATCCAAGACCCTTCGGGCCGGTCGGCGCAGCCCGCCATGACGCCGCGAAAATCCTGGTCAAAGGTGATTTCAAAGTCCCCGCGCCGGATGACCTTGGCCATGGAGCGGGAGACCCGGATGCCTTCGATGGGAAAGAGCGCCCGCTGGCGGGAGCCGTAGAATTCGATCTCGCCCGAGTCGTCGGCCATCGGGAAAGCTCCCTGCTGATAGGCCATCGCGAGCAGCTGTGGCGTGAGCCTCACGCCCGCCCCCCCGTGGATTGGTAGAATGCCAGCCGATGGAGCCTGTCGTCGGCGACAAGTATTTTGTGACCTATAAGCAGCTGGGCAGCCCCCGGCGCAAGGGCATGCACGACGCCCCCGGCCTGGGCAAGGTGCTCATCGACGAAGCCGACATCCACTTTGGCTCTAACAACCCCGAGGGCGGCTTCTTTGTGCGCCCCAGCAAGGCCCTGGGCGAGGGCCGCTTTGTGGTGGTCAGCCGACAGCATCGCGCCTAAGCGGCCCTCAGCCGAAATAGTCGAGCTCTTGCAGCCGCCGGGCGCTCTCGCGCCAGCCCGCGTCGACCTTCACAAAGGTCTCCAAATAGACTTTGCGGCCCAGAAGCTCAATCAGCTCCTGCCGCGCGGCTGAGCCGATCTGCCCCAACAGACGCCCCTTGCGGCCGATGATGATCTTCTTCTGCCCTTCGGTTTCGACGATGATGAGGGCGTTGATGCTCGTGAGCTCCTCCTCTTCTTCCCAAGACTCGATGACCACCGCCACCGAGTGCGGCACTTCTTCGCGGGTGAGGTGAAGCACCTTCTCGCGGATCAGCTCTGAAGCGATGCTGCGCACCGTTTGATCGGTGTACATGTCCTCGGGAAAGAGCATCGGCCCCTCGGGCATCAGGCCAACGATGGCTTCGACCAGCTTGTCGGCGTTCTCGCCGTTCACCAGGCTCGTCATCATCCACGCGCCGTTCGGGAACATCTCCTGATAGGCGTTGAAGTTGTGCTCGACAAAGCGGGCGGGCAGCAGGTCCATCTTGTTCATGCAGAGGATGACGCTTCCCTTCCGCTCCTCTTTGAACCAGCCCTGCACCTCCAGCATGTCCGCGACGCGCTTGTCTTCGGGGCCGGGCGCCTTGCTGCAGTCCACCACCACAAGCACGGCTTCGGTTGCCTCGGCTGAGGACCGGGCGGTCTCGTTGAGAGCCTTGCCCAGCCGGTGCTTGGGCTTGTGGATGCCAGGGGTGTCGACGAAGGCGATCTGCCAATCATCAGTGGTGGTAATGCCGAGCACGCGGCGCCGCGTGGTCTGCACCTTGTCGCTGACGATGCTGACCTTGCGGCCCACCACGTGATTGATGAGGGTGGACTTGCCCACATTGGGCCTGCCCACCACCGCCACCATTCCAGAGCGAAAAGCCATCAGCGCCTTCGGAAGTTGAATCCGAGCCCGTCTCCACTGGGCGATGAAGGCTGCTCACCCTTTTCGCCGCCGCGCCGTCGGCCGCGCTGGGTGCGCTCACCGCCGCGCCGCCGCTTTCGCGGGGCTCCCTTGGGCTCAGGCTCCACGCTATCCAGCTCGGCTTCCAGCATCGAAGGCTTCAATAGAAGGTCGTCGGAAAGCTCTTCGCCCCACGACTCTTCGACCCACTCTTCGAGCTTCATGATCGGCACTTCGAGTTGCATGGAGTCCCAGTGCACGGTGTCGTCCTTGCGGGCAAGGATCTCCTCTTCGGTGAGATTCATGGTCTCGGGCGAGGCCATGAGGGCTTCGATTTCGCTTCGGTGGCCGACCAGGAAGACGTGGGTGGAGCCGTCCATCGCCAGGAACCGCAGGGTGTTGCCCTCGACGGGCGCCCAGTCCTGCGCCTGCACGCTGTAGGCCGACCACTTGTCGGGCAGGGTGATGGTGCGGTTGCCCGCGCCGGAGCAGTGCACCGCCAGGAACGGCGGGCGGACGTGGATGACGTCGTTGTCGTGGTCCCAGATATGCGCGTTGGCCATCTCGCCCAAAGCGCGGATGAATCCCGGCGAGACAATCGGTTCGCCGAGGAAAACACTGGTCCAGTGCTCCTCTGGCGGGCCCTCCTGCACGCGCTTCACCACAAAGCTCGGCAGGCCGGTTCCGGCATATTCGCCCAGCACCGAAGCGTCCTCGGGGATGGCAAAGAAGCTCGGCTCCAGACCGCCGCCCTGCCGCATGGCTTCGGCGTCCAAGCTTCGGCTCAGCGGGTCGCGGAGGTTGAGAAGATTCGTGCCGGGCTTGGCGTTGAAGGGCTGCAGGCGAAGGGCAATGCCCGTGGCCTCGCGAACCCGCTCCAGCGACTCTCGACCTGCCTCGAAGAGGCCGGCGCAGTAGAGCCAGGTAAGCACCTTGCCGTCGCGTTGAAGCCGCGTCTTGATGGCGCTTCGCACTTCCGGCCGCATGTCCCATGCGTTCACGAAAATGACAACCTTGCAGTCCGGGAAGTTTTCGCGATGCGCCAGGTCGCTCAGCAGATAGAAGCCTGCCGAAAGGCCAGATCGCATCACGGCCTCCTGAACCGAATCGATGAGAGTGACAAAGGCTCGCTCGTCGGCAAGATAGGCCAAGGACCGCTCGTCGATGAGGATGGCCGCGTCAGGGGCCACTTGGGGGGTGCTGAGCTTCCACTGCAGCGCCTGGCGAACCTGCTTGGCCCGCTCCCAGATGCCGCGCGAGGCCAGCCAGCCTTGGCCGCCGACGTCGCT
>JBGSIR010000133.1:0-3362 GCA_041742415.1 Fimbriimonadaceae bacterium
GGCCGGGTGGACCGACGACACCGACGACCGCGCCCGCGCCATGATGAAGCGGATGGCGGAGCTGGCCCCCTTGGCCGGCCTCAAGCCCATCCCCGAATGGTCCTCGCAGCCCCACTGAGTTTTTCATGGCCAACCGAAGCATCACCAAGCCCTTCGCCGTCGCCTTCAACGGCATCGTGCACACCTTTCGCACGCAAAAGCACATGCGCATCCATGTGTTTGTGGCCCTCATCACCATCCTGGGCTCCTTCCTTCTGAACGTTCCCGCCCGCGAAATGCTGATCATCCTCTTCATGATCACGCTGGTGCTGGTTGCCGAGATGTTCAACAGCGCCATCGAAGCGACCGTGGACTTGGTCTCGCCGAACTATCACCCATTGGCCAAATTTGCGAAGGACATTGCGGCCGGAGCGGTTCTCATCACGACGGTCATGGCCGTCATCGTTGGCGGCCTGTTGGCGATTGGCGAGGAGCAGTGGGAGCGCATCCGCCTGGCCCTGGCCAGCCCGATGCCCGGCACCAACGTCGTTTTCCGCCTCATCGCGGGCACCTTTGCGGCGGTGCTTGTGGTCATCATCGGCAAGGGCTTGGGCCGTCACGGCACCGTGACCCAAGGCGGCCTGGTGAGCGGCCACGCCGCTATCGGCTTCTTTTGGGCAGTGAGCATGGTCATCGTGAGCGACAACCTCTTGATGGGCTCGGTGGGCGTGCTGCTCGCTGGCCTTGTGGCCCAGAGCCGCTACGAGGCGAAGTTCCACACCCTGTTTGAGCTGAGCATGGGCGCGCTCGTGGGCGTGATTCTTGCCCTCTTGCTCTTCGCATTTATGCCATAATTAAATCTGGACGCCAATTTCGGCCGCCCATGAGCACAGAACCTCCTTCTCCGCGCCGAGATCGGCATATCTCGTTTCACCAGAAAGGGGCGGCCCCCGTTTCGCTTGTTCTGGGTGGATTCTTTTTGGCCGCGCCCGTCGGCGCCTTGGCCGCCGGCCTTGGGCTGGCCTCGCAGACTTCCACTCCGATGCTCATCGGCGGTTCTGTGATGGCGCTCATTATCATCATCGCCATCAATGCGCTCTATGTGGTTGGGCAGAAGTCCATCGACATTTTGAAGCCGCACCACCTCAAGCTCTTGGAAGCCAGTGAAGAGGATGACGCCCATTCCAGCGTCATCAAGGCGAACACCCGCCGCCGCGAGCGGCTCAAGCGGCTGCTGGACCAGCAGGAGCTGTTGGTTAATGCACTTTCCATGGGCAGCTTTGCCATGTGGTGCTGGATGGTTTTGGCGCTGGTTATCCCGGCCGTGCCTCTCAGCGCATGGTTCGAGGCCCAGGCCTGGTGGCCCCAGAATGTTTCTGCCCTGCTGCCATCGCTCATGGTTCTCAGCATTCCCGCCGCAGCGCTCAACGCCACCTTTGGCCAGCTTGTTCCAACCTCTCTCGCCGCCGAGCACCCCGTGGACACCTGCCTGCGCTACGGCTCGGCTTCGCGGCTCATGGCAATGCCCTTTGTGCCCGCGGCCAAGGCCAGCGTCGCGATTGGCGGGCTCATCACCGAGCGTTTTGGCGCCAAGGCCGGCTTCGACCTCACCAACACCGCCACCCAGCAGATCATCAACGTGCTGGAAAATGCTGAGGAGAGCGACGAGGAAACGACGCCCGAGCTGGAGATGCTCGACTCGGTGATCGAATTCACTCGCAGCGTGGCCCGCGAGGTCATGACGCCCCGCGTGGACATCGTCTCCATCGCCCGCGAAGCCACGATCGCCGAAGCAGCCGAGATGGTGAATGAGCACCGCAAATCTCGCCTGCCCGTGAACGCTGGCACCGATGACTCCATCTTGGGCGCCGTCCACGCCAAGGACATTCTTCTGGCGGTGACCCACGGGCAAAGCGGCGAGCCGGTGACCGCCATCATGCGGCCGGTTATCTTTGTGCCCGAGACCAAGCCCCTTCAGGCTCTGCTCACCGAAATGCAGGCCAACCGCGCTGGCCTGGCCATCGTGCAGGACGAATATGGCGGAACCGAGGGCATCGTCACCACCGAAGACATTGTCGAAGAGATCTTGGGCGAAATCGTGGACGAGCACGACCGCGAGGAGCCGATGTTGAAGCCCGAAGGAGCCGGCTGGACCGCAGGCGGCAAGATGAACCTGGAGGACCTCGGCCACGAGATCGGCATCGAGATTCGCAGCCGCGAGTTCGACACCATCGGCGGATATGTTTTTGGCCTCTTTGGCCGACAGCCCGAGCCAGGCGACACGGCGGACGAGGAGGGCCTGCGCTTCACCGTGCTGGAGACCGACGGCCGCCGCATCACCCAGGTTCACATCGAGCCGCTGCAGACCGAGGCCTCGGTCAGCTCCGGCTAGCCGCGTCCGCTTCGGCGTCCATCTGGTGCAGCGCCTGCTCCACCTTCAGCCGAAACTCTTCGGCCTCTTCGGGGGTGGCGTCGGGCGCCAAGACAAACGGCCCGCAGGCGCGCACAACCACCATTGAAAAGGGCAGCGGCACCATATAGTTGTCCCACGTCGGCGCGTGCCAGCGCCATCGGGCGCAGGCGCTGGCGGCATAGACCGGTGCGCCCGACTTTTGCGCGATGAACAGCAGGCCAGGCTGAACCACGCCGGGCGGCCCTTTCGGACCGTCTGGGGTCAGCACCAAGATGCCGCCCTTCTTGATCTCCCGAATGGCCGTGGCCGCCGCCTTCACCCCGCCCCGCCCCGTGCTCCCGCGAATCGTGCGAAAGCCGAAGCCGGTAAAGATGCGATCCTGCATCTCGCCATCCAGGCTGTGGCTGATGAGCGCCAAATAGCCGCGCCCGCGAAAAACCTGCGTCGCCGCCATGGTCCGGCCATGCCAGCTCGCAATGATGGCCCCCTCGGGAAACTCGGCAGGCATCCCCTCGATTTGGAACCGCAGGCTGCGGCCGAGCGCGCTGACCACCACATAGATGATGCTGCCCATCCGGCGGGCCCGCAGACGCTTGATGTCCTTCTTTTCGCTCATTCGATCCAGCCTCTCTGCCGGGCCAGGTCGCAGGCCGAATGCATGGGGCATCGCTCCTGAAGCCGGGCCAGGATGTCCTGCGCCGCCACGGGGTCGCGCCCGCGCAAAAGCCCCGCCCACGCCAGCAAAGCGTGGCCCTCTTCGGCGCCGGCATCGGGGTCTTCGGCAACCGAACGATAAATCTCTTCGGCCAGCAGCGGGCGCAGCGGAGCCGCTTCGTGGGCCAATCTCATTCGGCGAGTGGGCTCAATTTGCCCCAGTCCCTTGGCGCGCTCGAGTCCGGCTAAGGCATCCAGCCGCGCTTCGCCCGAAGACGCGTCCATGGCGTTGAGCCAGGCAGCGGCGGCCTCCGGC
>JBGSIR010000134.1:0-2672 GCA_041742415.1 Fimbriimonadaceae bacterium
GCGCCCGCAGCATCGAGCTGGACTTGGCCGAGCTGGAGCGCGGCGCCGCCCTGCAGATCGTGCTGGACGCCGACTTCGCCAACCACCCCCTCGGCCACTACCGCGTGGCTTGGGGCAGTCTTTCGTGGACAGACGCCGGAACCGGAGCCAAGAAGGCGCAGGAGCTGGACCTCGTGCTGGAATTCACCGCCGACGCCGCCCGCTACTCGGCCCCCGTGAACCCGGAAGTAGGCGCCGCAGCCGAAGTCAGCGCGGCTTCGCGAGTGGTGGAGCGCACCATCATGGGCCTCAAAACCCAGGCCCTCTCCCCGCAGATGGCCATGGCCGAGCTGCAGAAGACTCAGGCCATGCTTGTGACCCAAGGACGCATCGGCGACGCCCAGGAAGTGACCATGGCCATGCAGGCCATCCGCAAAGGAGACGTCGGCTCCGCCGAAAAGACCCTGATGGGCACCGTGGTCAACTTGGATCAAGGCAAGAAGTAGCTGACGAGAGGCTGATGGGGCCAAGGTGTGGCGCAAACGCTTACGCACACTCCATTGAGGGTGACTGGGTGACCCTCTTTGAGTACTAGGAGGACTGTGATACTATGAAGTCAGCGGGCTTCGTTTGAAGAGGCTCTGAACAGAGGGCGTGGACTTGGGAGTGAAGAGATGGAAATTGTCTGCATTTGCAGTCCTTGCCCTGACACTGGTACTGGTACTGGTACTGGTACTGGTACTGGGAGGCTGCTCGGCAAAACCTGCAGCCGACAAATTTGATTGTCCCATCGCGGGCACCTGGATGCCTCGCGACATTTCAACAAGCCTGCCTGAAGGTGCCAGTACAGATCTCGTTGACGCTCTGGAAGAAGCGTACACTTTTTCGTTTCTGTCCGATTGCTCATTGCGCTCCCCTGGCCTTGCTCCTCTCAACATGGATGCCTCAAGCACAGAACACAAGCTAGTGTATTACATTCGTGACTCCGACGTGCCCCCACATGTGATCAAGCTACTGGAAGACGCAAAAGCCAAGCAAAGCGCTCCGGTCGAACTCACGTTCACACGAAGTGATGATGCATGGATTTTCAAGGACAACAAGCACACTTTTGAGATTAAGCAAGTTGACCCAAAGAGCGATACGCAATAGCCTTGGACTGCTTTGCATATGCTTGATTGCGTGCTATATTATGGAAGAATACGACAAGGCGGTTGTTGCCGCGGGAACTGGTCCAACGCCCTGAGACAGCACAGTGAATTCGATCATAGACAAGTGCTCACACCTCACTTCAAAAGGGCTGTACTGCCAGTCGATCGCTGAAGGGCTGCAGGCTTTGAGTGATTTCGACGACTGCCCGGAAGAGTACAGGAGCAGCTTCGAACGAGAAGCAACATGCTTTGAGCTGCTGCGGCAGGTCTTGATCCCTTGCTGCTACTTGCAGGACACTCAGTCAGCATCCATCGCCCTGCAATCAGCTTCTTATCACATCATCTCCCGAGCCTTCCGACATACTGCCGTTTCAGGGCTCAACCATCTTCTAGAAAGTCTAGAACTTGATGGTGACAAACATCTAGCAAGTGAAATGCGGATCCTAGTATCAAAGCATCTTGCCTAGAATTTTCATCAGACTTCGACAGAATGATGACCAAGCTATTCAGGCAGGGTGGCCATCCAGTTTCGTAAAAGGAAAGCAACTACTCCACGATCTGATAAGCCGCCAAAGTACTGTAGCGCCGGGCGCTGGTTTCCACTCCCAGCGCCCAGGTTCCGGGCGAGAGGCGGCCTTTGAACTGCCAACGGCCATCGCGGCCCTGGGTCAGCTTCTTGATCTCCGACACGAGAACCGAGCCGCCGGTCATGGGCAGCAGAACGTAGGGCCCGGCGTCGGGGGCGCGGAGGGCGATGGAAAAGTCTTGGCTGGCCGGCGTCTCGCCAGAAAAGCCATCCAGCAGCTCAATCTGCCGCGAGTGAAAGGCTCCGTAGAGAATGGGAAAGGTGCGCGGCTTGAGGTCGGGGCGAACCTGGAGAGCGAATTCCGCCACGCTGGTGTAGCCCCCCGCAGAGCCCTTGGGCCGAGCAAAGACGATGAAGTGGTGCCAGCCCGCGCGGCGGGGCGAAAAGAGGACACGCGACTTCCCTTCCGCCCGAAGGACGAGGGTCTCGCCGTCGCTTTCGAGCGAGCGGTCGCCCAGGGGACGGGCCTTCGCAATCACTTCGGCGCCGGTGGCATTGCCGAGTTCCAGCTCCATCCAGCCCTGCACCGCCTGTGCGGGCGGGCCGGCAGGAAGTGAAAGACCAAGCGGATGGGCGGCGCCATGGTTGACCAACGGCCCGGCCAGCATCTCCTCCCGGTTCAGCCCCGGCTCGCCCGGGAGTCGATCCTCGTCGGCGGAGTGCGTGAACTGCATCTGCATGGGCTCGACCAGGAAAGCGCCGTCGCCGGACCGCGAGGCGCCCTCATGCAGCGAGTGCGTGGCGTCGATCCAGAGCAGGCGGCCGTCCATGCGAATCCGGTTCCAAGAGTGTCCCTCGATTGTGTGCACCGGCTCGCCCCCAGCCCAGCTCATCCCCCGCGCCACGCCAAAGACCTCCTCCACCGGCACGCCGACCGCCTGCGCCATCTCTCGGTAGAGCGCCGAAATCGCCTGGCACACGCCGCGGCGCTGCTCCAGGCACGTCTGCGGCTCGCGAAT
>JBGSIR010000135.1:0-2154 GCA_041742415.1 Fimbriimonadaceae bacterium
GGCCTGGGCGCTCACGCGGGTGAAGTGGCGGCTGCCCGCCTCGGAATCGGGCCTGCCGGCGGGCGCAAACCGCCAAAAGATGGTGCGCTTCATGCTCTTCGCCATCCTCCCGGCGGCGGCGCTCATTGCGCTGTGGGCCTACTATCCGCTGGCGCAGGGGCTGGTGATGGCTTTTCAGGACAAGAAGCTCACCGGCGGCAGCGAGTGGGTGGGCTGGGACAATTTCATCGCCGTCTTCACCCAGCCGGTGTTTTGGCGCAGCATCGGCAATTCGTTCGTTTTTGTCGGCCTCACGCTGGGGCTGGGCTTCTTTTTGCCGCTGATCTTGGCGCTTGCGCTGGAGGAAATCCGCTGGGGCAGGCTGCTCTTCCGCACCCTCTTCTACCTGCCCGCAATGACGAGTCCGCTGGTCATCGCCTTTCTCTGGCGGCAGTTCTATGATCCCGCGCCAACGGGCTTCCTGAATTCGCTAGTTGGCCCGGTCGTGGCGTGGATGAACGGCGCCTGGGGCACGCAGTGGCCGACCTCTTTCAACTGGCTCGGCGACCCCAATCTGGCGATGATCGCCGTGGTGCTGCCGGGAGTCTGGGCGGCGGCGGGGCCGGGGTCGATCCTCTATCTGGCGGCGCTCAAAAACATTCCTGCCTCGCGCTATGAAGCGGCCGATCTGGACGGGGCAGGGCCGTGGGCAAAGCTCCGCTGGATCGTCCTCCCCGCCCTCCGCCCGCTCATCCTCATCAACCTGCTGGGCGCCTTCATCGGCGGCTTCAAGGCCACCGAAAACATCTTCGTCCTCACCGGCGGCGGCCCGCTCTACTCCACCCACGTCATCGGCCTGGAGGTGTGGGCAAACGCCTTCCTCTTCCTCAAGTTTGGCTATGCCACGGCGGCAGCGTGGGTGATGGGCGCGATCCTCGTCGGCTTCACCGTCCTCCAGCTCCGCACCATCACGCGGATGAAGTTCCGCAGTGCGGCGGGTTGACGCTGGTCGGTGGTCAGTGGTCAGTGGTCGATTATTCCAACGACGATCGACCACCGACCACCGACCGGCAATCAGCCCGGCAGCTCAGGCTCTTCGACCGGAGCGATGGGCTCCATTTTGGCCATCTGGGCGAGCTTGGATTCGAAGATCTGCTGGCTTCGCCCGTCCAGGCCGGCCTCTTCGCCGCGGAGCATCCGGGCCAGGGCCATGCACTCTTCGCGGCCGAGGCGGACGGAGTTGAGGACGTGCTCTTCGAAGGCTTCGTAGGCCAGCGGGGCGACGGCGCGGGCGCAGACGGCCATGGCCTCGGCGTAGCAGCGGATTTCGTACTGGGCGTGGGCGTCCATGCGCAGGCGCAGGAAGCGGAAGAGGTTGTGCAGGTCGATCTGCCAATACCACTCGGTGTAGAGGGCCAGCGGCAGGTTGGCGCGGGCGATTTCGCGGGCGAGGCCGCGCTCGATCATCTGCTCGTAGTGCTCGTAGAGCGCGTGCTGGTCGGCGCCCATTTCCTGAATCAGCAGCTCCGCCTCTTCGCGGGGCAGGGTCTCGTCGGCGCGGCCCTGCTTGTTGTCCTGGCTCTGCATCCGCATCTGGTCGGCGGGCGGCAGATAGAACTCCTCCTTCATCACCGAATAGCGGCCGCTGATCTCGTTGAGGCTGGCCGTGCGGTGGCGCACCCATTGGCGGGCCACGAAGATCGGCATCTTGCAGTGGAAGGTGAGGGTGACCTGTTCGAAGGGGGAGGTGTGGTCGTTGCGCAGCAGGTAGTGGATGAGGCCGCGGTCTTGGCGGAAGCTCTTGGTGCCCGAGCCGTAGCTCACGCGGGCCGACTGGACGATGCGCTCGTCGCCGCCCATGTAGTCCACCAGGCGGATGAAGCCCTTGTCCAGAACGGGCATTTCCTGGTCGAGAATCTGTTCGGCCTCGGGGACGACGGTGCGAGCCATTCCCTCTATTGTGCCCCAGCAGCAGTCCTGGGGCCTGGATCGAACGAGAGCCCGCCATTCGTTGTAAGGGCTAGGCAGAGGCTGACTCGATGAAGAAAACAATTTTTGCGGGGCTGGGCATCTTCGCCCTGGCGTTCGTGGGGGTCACGGCGGCCCTTCAGTGGGACCGCAGCAGCGCGGCGGCGCGCATTCGCCAGGCATCCTTGGCGACCGACGCCCCGATTG
>JBGSIR010000136.1:0-3359 GCA_041742415.1 Fimbriimonadaceae bacterium
GGCGACGGGCGCGGGCCGCCGCATGGCGGAGGGATCGATGACCCAGCCGGCAGACCGCGGGGCGCGGTTGGAGATGGAGATCCAGTATCGAACTTGGGCCGCATCAGCGGCGGCCATGGCCTCTGGCCAGCCCTCTCCCGAGATGGGAAGGTCGATAATCAGGTCGCGTGCGCCGGCTTCGGCGGCAGCTTGGATGAGCGTGGGGACCCCGGCGATGCGAAGCCCGACGGGGTTCTGGGTCTGCCCGCCCCACTCAAAATTGAGCTGGGGCGAGACGCTCCAGAGCGGAGCGGCGAGCGCGAGCGCGGCAGCGAGCATCGGTGTCCCCACTCTTCAGACGGATCAGGCCGCGAGATGGCTCAGCGCTTGCGCGCTTTGCGCTTCTTGCCGCCGGGTCCGACTTCGGTGGCCACCGAAGGGCCGGTGAATTCCACGCGGAAGAGCACAGGCTTGCGCAGGTCTCCGCCGTTGATGGTGGCCCAGTTCGCCCGCTCCAGCTCCCACTGCCAGCCAATGTCGGTGGGGCCAAAGAGGAACTCCACGCCTTCGGCAAGGATGTCGCCGAGCAGGGTTTTCAGGTCTTCGCGATTGCCCAACAGCTCCTCGCCGGTGGCCTGAGAAGGATAGAGCATCAGCTCGATGACGGCGGTCTCGTCTTCGGCGGCCTTGGCCTTCGCCTTGGCGGTCTTCTTTTCCGGCTCGGCATCGGGAAGGGCTTCGAGCTGGCGCACCTCGCGGAGAATGGATTCGACCAGCGGGGTGGCGTTTTCGCGGCGCCACTCATAGGTTTGGCCGTCGTAAATGCATCCGGCCGAACGTCCTGCGGTGGCCAGCGCCGCCGCGAGAAGCGCAGCGTCGGTGGGCGAGAGGTTCGTGTACGTCTTTCGAATGACGTCCAAAACAGAATCGGGCTTGCTGAGGTTGCAGGAAATCAAGGCGGCTGGACTCCGCGGCGACGGACCGCAGTCCGCGCCAAGCGACAAAAGAGGATACCATTGGGAAAGATGAAGATCGGGATTGTGGCCGCCGCCTTGGCGGGGCTTGTCATCGGGTGCGCTCCATCCGCCGACCCTGCCGCGCCGGGCGAAGGCGAAGCCAAGGCAGAAGCCCTGAAAGTGGGCATCGTTTTTGACAGCGGAGGGCTGGGCGACAAGAGCTTCAACGACTCCGCCAACCGAGGCATCGTTCGGGCCGAAGAGGAGTTTGGCGTCTCGGCCATTCGCATCGAAAGCCAGGATGAGAAGGACTATGCCGACAACCTGCGCTCGGTGGCCGACCAGGGCGCTGGGCTCGTCGTGGCGGTTGGCATCAACATGCGCTCGGCCATGGAGGAAGTAGCTCCTGAATATCCGGACACCAAGTTCGCGCTGATCGACGCGGTGGTTCCCGGCGACAACGTGCGCTCCATCCTCTTCACCGAAGAGCAGGGCTCCTACCTGGCGGGCTTTGCCGCCGGACTGGCCAGCAAGACCGGCAAGATCGGCTTCATCGGCGGCGAGGAAATCGACCTGATCAAGAAGTTCGAGAACGGCTACGCCCAGGGCGCCAAGGCCGCGAACCCCGACATCGTGGTGTTGCCTGGCAAATACACCGGCTCCTGGAACAACGCCGACAAGGCAAAGGCAGCCGCCAACCTCCTCTATGGCGAAGGCGCCGACGTGATCTATCACGCCGCCGGCCGCGCGGGTCTGGGCTTGATTCAGGCCGCTAAAGAGCAGGGCAAGCTGGCCATTGGCGTGGACAGCGACCAGGACGACCTGGCTCCGGGCAGTGTGCTCACCAGCATGATCAAGCGCGTGGATGAGGCGGTCTATCAGACCATCAAGGACATTCAGGACGGCGCCTTTGCGGGCGGAGAGAAGCGCTACGACCTCGCCAGCGGCGGCGTCGGCCTCTCGGAAATGAAGCACACCAAGGACCTCCTCTCAGCCGACCAGATGGCCAGGCTGGAGGAAGCCAAGCAGGGCATCATCTCCGGCGAAATCACGGTCCAGTAAGCCGGGGCAAAAAGAAACCGGCCTTCCCCAATTGCAGGGAAGGCCGGTTTTTTTTTGCGGATCAGTCTTTAGAGGATGCCAGCGTCTTTCAGCGCCTTCTGGACCTTGTCCGGAAGGATGACGTTGTTGATGACGTGGATGACGCCATTGCTGGCCTCAACATCGGTGAGCAGCACCACGGCGCCGTCGATCTTGGCTTCGCCCTTGTGGCCGAGCCGAACGGAGGCGTTCTCGCCCGAGGCCATCTTCACGTTGCCGCGCTTCAGGTCCTTGGCCATCACCTTGCCGGGGACGACGTGGAACAGCAGGACTTCCTTCAGGAGCTCCTTATCGTTCATCAGGATGTCCACGGCAGCCTTCGGCACCTTGGCGAAAGCGGCGTCGTTCGGAGCGAAGACGGTGAAGGGGCCGTCGCTCTTGAGGGTGTCGACGAGTCCAGCATGTCCGACCAAAGCGGCGAGGGTGGTGAACTTGCCCGCGGCGACGGCGGTGTCGACGAGGTCGGCCTTGGCGGTCGGTCGGGCCAGGCCCAGGGTCATGGTGGCGGCGAGAGCGGCGGTGGCCGCAATCTTGAGCATCTTCATTGGTTGACTCCGCAGGCTTGTCAGCCCACTAAAAACCTCTACTTGACGACGCAAGGATTCATCAGCCCCGACTAATATATCAAGGCCTAAGGTCCCGCAGTCACCGCTTGGAAGGCCGCGATGGCAGCGGTGACATGGACATTCATGGACCGGCCCTTGCCATACATCGGGATGAAGACGGCCGCGTCGGCGTGCTTGGCGACGCTGGGGTAGAGGCCGGTCTGCTCGTTGCCCAGCACAAGGCAGGTGCGATCGGGCCATTCAAAGTCCCAGATCGGCGCAGCGTCGTCGGAGACCTCCACCACCACTAGGCTCCAGCCTTCGGCCTTGAGCGCGAGGGCGGCCTCTTCGTGCACCGCAAAGTGACGCCAAGGAATGCGGCGGTGGTGGCCCATGCTGGGCACAGGCACGGCGGGGTGGTCTGGGCCCGGAGTTTTTCCGGTTCCGATCAGCTCTTCGGCGCCGCAGGCGTCGGCCACGCGGAAGAGCCCGCCCACGTTGTAGGGGTCGCTCCAGTCTTGGAGTAGAAAGCAGATTCGCCGCCGCTTGGGCCAGGCTTCAGCCTGTTTGGCGAAGAAATCTTTCACCTGCTTTTTGGAGCGCAGGGGCCGGGCCACGGGGCAGACCTTACCCTTGGCGGCTCAGGCGTCCGAGGGAGTGCTTGACGGCGTTGGCGAGCTGAACCAGCCGAGACATTTCGGCGTGGGCGGCTTCGTCGTCGTCCCACATCGCGCAGAGAAGGCCGAGGGTTCGGCCGCTGGCCATCATGGGAGCGGCT
>JBGSIR010000137.1:0-6695 GCA_041742415.1 Fimbriimonadaceae bacterium
GCCTCGGCCTCTGCACCCCGGCTGCGCACGAGGGGCGGATCTTTGCCTCCAGCCTCAGCGGCGCCCTCCTGGCCTTCGACACCCCCGAATAGGCGCCCAGCCGCATCATCAGAGGCCGCCGAAGCCGATGGAGAGAGTGGCTCCGCCCTACGGAAACGGTTCGGGAGGCGTGTCCTTTTGAGGCAGCCGTTTTATGATCCAGAGTTGAAATCATCAACGGCTGCCAGCCATAATCTTCGGAGCGTAGCTGCACTTTGCTTCGGCGAATTTGTCGAGAGGAATCTGTTGCGATGTCGCGAGGTGACTCTTGAATCAAGTTCGACTCTTCTTGGCCGTTCTCGGCCTCTTTCTGGCCTTTGCGCCTGTTTCCGCACAGGGTCTTGATGAACTGGGCATTGATGCAAAGTTCTACTACCGTTTGTCCCTCGGGACGCACAACTCGGTCGAAGACGACGGTCGTTAGTACCTCACCCTCCTTAACAACGACTCCGGGCGGCCGTCAATTGAACAGCGGTGGCCCGAGGATCTTGAAGGGCGTCAACTTTGGAGAATCGAGGACCGGGGAAATGGCTTTGTCCGCCTCACCAGCGCCTGGGAAAAGAACAAGTCCCTAGGTCTCAATTCCGACGATCAATTGGTGGTAAAGATCACTTCGGATGCCAACAGAGATCAGGAGTGGAAGCTCACTCCTTTTGCGTTGGGGGGCCTGCGCTTGACCAATCGCCTGCGGCCAAACAAGTCCCTCGAGGACACCACAGATCTGGACTTTGACAAGAGGCTTGCAATGAAAGACACTGCGAATCTCAGAAGCCAGCTGTGGGTCTTTATAGAATCTGACGTTGCGGTTGAGCAGACGTTTGAGCTCACAAGCACGTCTTTCGTGAACGGCGCAAAAATCCCCGTCAAGTACACGCAGGATCAACTCGGAGGCGCCAATGCGTCGCCCCCGCTGGCTTGGAAAGGCGCGCCCGCCGGGACCAAGTCGTTCATGATAATCTGCACCGACCCTGACGCAGCTAGCGCCGCAAATCCAGATCCAAATCCTTTCCTTCACTGGATCATCTTGAACATTCCCGCCAACACAGAATTCTTGTTGCCCGGCGTGCCTGGCCTGGAGCAAGTGTCCACTCCTTTCGGGGCTGTTCAAGGTACGAACGGCTTCGGTGAAATTGGATATTCCGGACCCATGCCTCCCGCAGGCAGCGGACCGCATCGCTACTTCTTCACGATTTTCGCCATGGATCGGGTGCATGTCCTAGACCCTAATCTTGGAGAAGCAGAGCTGCTGAAAATCCTGGAGAGCAGCATTCTCGCAAGGGCAGAGCTGATGGGCACCTATGAGGTGCCTGCACCGGTTGGCGGGGACAGCCGATCGGTGTGGCAAAAGCCGGCCAGCTTCCATAAAGGGGACTCAGCGCTGGTGACGATGTTGAGGGGCATGGCCAAGCCGAGGCTCTCCTAGGCCGAGTTCGAGTTCATGGCCAATCGCATTCGCCATCTGACGTGACCAGGGCTCCTTGCCCCTTCATTCACTGCAGCTGCCGCCGGAGGCGCATAACGAATGCGCCTCCGCCGCCAGCCTCAGCGGCGCCCCCCTGGCCTTCGACACCCCCATTGAGGCTCCCGGCGGTATCATAGTTCCTCGCCGGTGCGCCCTTGTAGCTCAATGGATAGAGCAGTTCCGTCCTAAGGAAACGGTTGGGGGTTCGAGTCCTCTCGAGGGCGCCATTCACTGCCGTCAAGCCTGGCGGCGCAAGAGATCATTCACTTGTTGGCGCTGACAATGATTCTGGTAACATCGCCAAAGTCTAGCCTTGCCTAGGCTAGAGGATGGGATAAGTGCCATTTTTTGACCGCTTTCGTAAGGATAAACCAGAGCGTGAGTCAGAGCCCAAGACGCTCCTTTGCTTTGTTCTCTGCAAGACAAAGACGCCTGGCGACCTATCGCACGCCTCTCAAGTTGTCTCCGAAGTATTCGGGCCGGGACACTCGGCTGATTGCGATGAAAAGAACTTCGTCACGGTTGCGCGCGGGGGCGATGTCATTGGTTTTTTGGCGCACATGGCCGCGCCAATTCCTGGCGGCGAAGCAGAGGACAACGCGGATGGCAACTTCATGTGGCCCAATGGCCGGGAAGAGGCCGCCGCTCACGCGTCCCACGTTGTGGTGTTGGTCAAGGATGGCCTGGCTAGAACTCCTGTTCAATTGGCGCTAGTCCTTTCGAAACTTGCGCTGGCCAGCCTCCGGATATTCGATGGGCTGGGCGTCTATTGGGGCAATGCAAGCGTTAGCAACTCCCGAGAAGTGTTTGAGAACTTTTGCGAAGAGATGTCTGAGCAAAGCCTGCCCGTTCCGGTTTGGCTCAGGTTCCAGCTGGTAGGCGGCTCAGGAAGCGCGATAGGCATGTATACGCTCGGGATGGATCAATTTGGATTGATGGACATTGAGGTTGAGCAGTCACCGCTGGATATTCAGGGGCTGTTTGAGTTCGTGTCCAATTTGGCGCACTATCTCATTCTCAGCGGCCCCATTATTTTAGACGGCAGCACGGTGGGCGGGACACCAGAAGAGAAGATTCTCGTGCGTCACCGGCCCAGCATGACTGATAAAAGCAGGAAGGTTTATAAGGTTCAGTTTGGCGGCTAGTTTGCAGCGCCGCTGGCCCAGATGCCTTTAACCATTGCCTTTCATCATTGAGGGGACGATGTCGTTGACGAAGCGGAACTTCCCGTCCGCGCCAGCGGCGGTCAAGCCGAACCAGCCTCGGTCATCCCAGGGCGTGATTGACATGCCTTCTGCGGTCGCAGTCTTTGCCACAATGTTGTAGTAACTGCGGACGATGTCGGTGTTGCGCTCGTTGCCCGAGATGCGCCCCACTCCGTATTCGCCGTAGTTCACGGGGACTCCGAGTTTGCGCCCGTGGGCGGCGACCGCCTTGATGGGGCCGCTGATGGCGTCTTCCCCGGGCCAGTTCGCATTGCTGCCATCCTGCCCGCAGAAATTCCAGGGGTCATAGGTGTGAACGGTGACAATGAGCCGACGATCGGCGCCTCCGCCCGGCAGGCTCGCGGCATCGGGGTAGAGGTCGTCCAGCATCGAGTGATTGCCTTGGCCGTTTGTGCCGATCATAACGATGCGCTCGGGGCTCACTTTTCGCACCGCTGCCATGCCAACTTCATTGATTTGGCGTGTGAGGGCAAGCGCTTTCGGCTCGGTGGGCCTCACAGAGCCTGTCCAGTCTCCAATGGCCTTCTCCGGCTCATTCAAAATTTCTAAGATCAGCTTGGGCGAGCGGCCTTGGAAGTGGCGGGCGATGCCCGTCCAAAGGTTCGTAAACTTATCGTTGTATCTTGCCGAGCCGTCGTAGCCGTCCTTCAACCAATGTTCGTGGTGAGTGTTGACGATGACGTAGAGGCCTTTTTCGAGAGCGTAGTCCACCGCCAGCGTCAGTTCTTTCAGGCGGGGATGATCGAGCTTGACGTTTCCGGAATCGTCGCAGAGAGTGCTCCCATTGACGGGATTGCCCCAGGTGACGGGGATTCGGACATGCTTCATTCCAGCGTCTGCATAGAAGTCAATCAGCGGAGAGACGTCTTCGAGGCGGGTCGGCTGAAGCCCTAAGTCAAACGCGTTGCCCAGGTTAAAGCCCGTGCCGAGCATTTGGTTGGTTTCTGCGGCCTCATCGCCAGCGGACTCAGCCGATGCCACGTTGGCCGACTGTCCGTTCCCGCAGGCGATGACGGCAGCGGCAGAGAGAACCAGGCTTATCCGGGAGAAGATCCTCATGATTACCGCTAGTTTACGTCGCACTTCGACCGTTGTTGCCAGCCGAGGTCTCGATTTGTGGCAAGGGCTATGGCCGTGAGGCAGAATAACAACTGCTATGGCCGAAATCGGAAAAGCCACTCTGTGCCTGATGTTCGACAAAGAAGCGCAGGAGGCGGCGGAGTTCTATGCCGCGACCTTCCCAGAAACGTCGGTCGACAAAATCGTGCACGCGCCCAGCGACAACCCGGCCACGGCGGAAGGGGAGGTGCTTGTGGTGGAGTTCACGCTGATGGGCATGCCCTGCATCGGCGTCAACGGCGGGCCTCATTTCAAGCACAGCGAGGCCTTTTCTGTGCAGGTGGCGACCGAGGACCAAGAAGAGACCGACCGGTTGTGGAACGCCATCGTGCGGAATGGCGGCCAAGAGGGCGACTGCGGGTGGTGCAAGGACCATTGGGGCGTCTCCTGGCAGATCACACCCCGCGCCCTCTCCCTGGCAATGAGCGGCGACGACCCAGGCGCGGCCAGGCGGGCTTTTGAGGCGATGATGACGATGCAAAAGATCGACGTCGCCGCCATCGAGGCCGCCTGCCGCGGGGAATAGTCTGGACTTAGAGCTGCGAAGGAATCGCCGCGGCGATGGCCACAAAGAAGATGATCGATCCGATGATCTGCAGAACGGCGAGCACCAGGCTCACCCATCCGAGGACGTAGGCGACCTGGCCGTTGGGCAGGTTCTCCCGCTTGGCCTTCATGCCGAAATAGAGGCCGAAGGGCGCGGTGAAGATGCCGCAGCAGACGATGCCCAGGATGCTGAGCACGAGCGATTTGGTGACGGTGTTGCCGCTGTCCACGGGAGCCGTGGTGGTGCGGTTGTAGGCAGCGCTGTAGGTGGGGGTCTCCGGATAGACCGGGGCGGTGGCGGGCTGCTCGGTGGGCGGGGTCCAGGTGGCGGGGTCGTCCATCAAATTGCCGAGATCAGCCATCGGCTGCTCCGTGGGAGCCGGCGTCGGATCGGGCTGGGGCATTCCGCCGGGCACCACGGCTCCGGGCAGGCTGGCAAAGGGGAAGGGGGGAGTGGCGCTGCCCTGCATCTCGATGAGGGTGTCTCCCGCGATTCGTCCGTCGGCCGCCCATTGGTTGAGGGTGGGGAGGTCGGCGGGGCCGTATTTGTTGCCGTCGCTGGCCACAACAAAGTAGATCTGACCGCTCATCTGTCTGCCGCTATGATACACCCGATGGCCGCATGGTCCGCCTGCCTGAGCCGATGGCTTTGGAAACCCGATAGAATCGGGGTATGGCAATGAGGCAGTACGGATGGGGATCGGGCGGCAGGCGCGCATGGTCTCCGGCGGTCGTTCTGCCCGCGCTGCTGGTTCTGGGCTGGTTTCTCAGCTTTTTCATCACCGATGCCTGGGCGGCTGTCGCGGCCCTGCCCTTTGGGCCGGGCGCTGTCTTCATTTGGAAGTTCGTCACCTACCCGCTGGTCTTTGAAAGGGGCGCGATTCTCAGTCTTCTGTTTTCGGGTCTCGTCGCCTATTGGACGGCGAACGCCCTTACGGCTCGGCTGGGGGCGGTGGGAACCTGGAAGGCGTGGCTGCTGGCTTCGGCTCTGGGAGGCGTGTTGTGGCTCATGGGCGGGCTCTTGTCCGGCGCGGTGGCTCTCTTTGGGCCAAATCTGCCCCTTGCGGCATTTCTCTGCCTTTGGGCGGCTTGGAACAAATCGGCCAAGGTCATGCTTTTCATGATCATCCCGGTGCCGGCGCCCCTGATTGCGGCGGTTTCGGTGCTGGGCGTGCTGGTCTCTTTTGGCATGCAAAACCCGCTTGCGGGTGTGCTGCCGGCGCTGGTGCCGGTGGCCTATTGGCTTTATGGCGATGGCAAGCTGAAGCTGCCGGGCTTTGCCACTCAGGCGGGGCGGAGCGACAAGCGGCGCACGATGAACCTGCAGGCTCATGTGGATGAAGCCAAGCGGCGCGAGATTGAACGCGAAGAGCGCGAGCGTCTGCGCCGCCTGTTTGAGGCGAGCCTGGAAGAAGACCCGCCCGACCGCTGAGGCGGATTATTCAGTGGCGGCCAGCGCCTTGCTCACCGCTTCGGTGAACTCAGGGCTGTTGGGCGCCGTGCGCGAGGGGAAGCGCTGGATGACCTTGCCATCCTTGCCCACCAGGAACTTGGCGAAGTTCCACTCGATGTCGGCGACCGGCTCCACCTGGCGAACCAGCCAGCGGTAGAGCGGATGCTGATCCGGCCCCTTCACCGAGATCTTGGAGAACATCGGGAAGCTGACGTCATAGGTTCCGGTGCAGAAGGCCTTGATCTCGGCATTCGTGCCCGGCTCCTGTCCGGCGAAGTTGTTGGCGGGGAAGCCAAGCACCACCAATCCGGCGTCCTTGTGCTTCTTGTAGAGGGCCTCCAGGCCTTCGTACTGCGGGGTGAGGCCGCACTTGCTGGCGGTGTTCACCACGATCACGACCTTGCCTTTGTAGTCGGCCAAGGGCTTGGGGTCGCCGTCGATCGTGCTCACGCTGAAGTCGAAGAGCGAGGCCGGGGCAATGATTGCGGCGGCAGCCAAAGCGGAAATCATCAATTCATAGTACGCTGCCAATGCATCATCCGTCCGTGATTCGCTACAATTGGGCTGATGGTCCGGAGAGCGGGGAGCGGAGTTTGGGCAGTGGGCCTGGCGGGAGCAATGCTCGCGGCAGGCGTGCTGGCGCCTCGGCCCGCCGTCTCGCAGGCGCCCGAGCCCTTTGAGCGAGACGTGAAGCCGCTCATCGAAAAGTACTGCTTCCGCTGCCACGGCGACCAGCTCGCCATTGCCGATCTCAATCTTGCCGCCGCGAAATCGGCGGACGACGTGCGCGCCAACTCTTCGGTGTGGAAGCGGGCCATCGACTTTGTGAAGACCGGCCACATGCCGCCCC
>JBGSIR010000138.1:0-2716 GCA_041742415.1 Fimbriimonadaceae bacterium
CGGATGGGTGATCAACCGGTCATTCGCGGCAACGGGTCCGACGGAGCCGATCCTGGCGGGCAAGGCCGCTCAAGAGGGCCGCTCCGTCGCGGATGCCGCCGCGCTTGGCCTGCCTCTGGCGATCCTGCCCTGGATCGCTGACCTAGGCTGAGGCCGGATGCGGGGCTCTCGGCGGCCTTCGGGCAGCCGGGACCTCAATCTTCTCGATGCCATTCAGATAGAGCGAGGTCGGCGACTCCTTCTTGAGGAACTCCTCCAGCGGCCCCTCGTTCACCACCCAGCCGCCATGCTCGCCCGCGGCGGGGCCGAGATCGATCAGCCAGTCGGCGGCGCGCATGGTGTCTTCATCGTGCTCCACCACCAGCACGGTGTTTCCGAGGTCGCGCAGGCGGATGAGGGTTTTGATCAGGCGCTCGTTGTCGCGCTGATGCAGGCCGATGCTTGGCTCATCCAGCACATAGAGGCAGCCCATGAGGCCGCTGCCGATTTGGGTGGCCAGGCGGATGCGCTGAGCTTCGCCGCCCGCCAGAGTGTTGGCGGTGCGGCTGAGGTTGAGGTAGGTGAGCCCGACGTCGTGGAGGAACTGGAGGCGCTCAACGATCTCCTTGACCGCCCGCTCGGCGATCGCCTTCTGGCGGTCGGTCATCTTCGCTTCCAGGCCCTGGAAGAAGACCAGCGCGTTCGCCACGCTCATTTCGGTGACTTCGGAAATGTCTTTGCCGCCCACCCGCACGCACCGCGCCTCGGGCTTCAGCTTTTTGCCTTCGCACACCGGGCAGGGGCGCACGGTCATGTACTGCTGCAGGTCCTGCTTCACCCACTCGCTCTCGGTGCCTTCGTACTTTTTGCGGAGAATCGCGATGACGCCTTCCCACTTGGTTTTGAAGGTGCGCACCGTCTTGCTGTAGCGCATGGTGACTTCGACCGGCTGGTCGAGGCCGTTCCAGATGACGTCGAGGTCATCGAAGGTGATTTCGCGCACGGGCTTGGTGGCGTCGAATCCGCAGGCGCGGCCGACGCCGATCAGCACGTCGGGCCACCACTCCTTGGTCTCGCCGGATTTGTAGACGAAGGGAACGATGGCTCCGTCGTTCAGCGGCTTGCTGTCGTCGGGGATGATGCGCTCGGGGTCGAACTCGGTTTTCGTTCCCAGGCCGGAGCACTCGGGGCAGGCGCCGAAGGGCGAGTTGAAGCTGAACATGCGCGGCTCCAGCTCGGGCATCTGGAAGTTGTGCTCGATGCTGACGTAGTGTTCGCTGAAGATGGCGTCCATCCACTCTTCGTTCTTGGAGTCATCGGTCGGGCGCAGGGGGCTGGCGGCGCGGTCGAATTCGGGCGGGAGCTCAAAGGTGATGACCATGACCCCGCCGCCGAGCTTGAGAGCGGCTTCGCACGACTCGGTGAGGCGCCGGTCGAGGCCCTCCTTCATCACCAGGCGGTCCACCACCACTTCGATGGTGTGCTTCTTTTTGCGGTCCATGGGGATGTCGTCGCTCACCTCGTACATCCGGCCATCGACCCTCACGCGCACATAGCCGGCGCGCTCAATCTCCTGCAGCTCCTTTTTGTATTCGCCCTTCCGCCCACGCACGATGGGGCCGAGCACTTGGAGCTTGGTTCCGGCGGGGAGCTGGAGGATGGCGTCGACCATCTGGTCCACGCTCTGCCGCTCCAGGGGGATGTCGGTGCCCGGCACATAGGGCACGCCCGCCCGCGCCCAAAGCACGCGCATGTAGTCGTAGATCTCGGTGACCGTGCCGACTGTCGAGCGGGGGTTGCGGCTGGCCGTTTTCTGGTCGATGCTGATGGCCGGCGAGAGGCCCTCGACGTGGTCCACGTCCGGCTTGTCCATCTGGCCCAGGAACTGTCGGGCATAGCTGCTCAGGCTCTCGACATAGCGCCGCTGGCCCTCGGCATAGATCGTGTCGAAGGCCAGGCTGCTCTTTCCGCTCCCGCTGAGGCCCGTGATGACCACCAGCTTGTCCCGGGGAATCTCCACCGTGATGTTCTTGAGATTGTTCTCGCGCGCGCCGACGACGACGATCTTTTCGACCGACATGGGTAGACGAGAGTATACCGCCGGGGGCGCTGTATTGCGTGGCTTTGCGTGGCCCTGCCTTGCTGTGCATAGCTATGCATGGCAATGCAAAGCCATGCACAGCGGGGGATGCCCGAGTCAGCTCTGCTCGTCAGGGCTGACCGGAGCATCCTCCCTCGTCGCCATAAACACAAACATCACGCTCCAGGCGGCGTTCATGGTCATGGCAAAGGGGAACTGGATGGCCAGGGGCAGCGAATAGGTGAGGGCCAAGGCGGGGGTCCAGAAGAGCCAGCAGAGCGGCATCACCGGAAACACCCGCTCGCGCCACGAGCGGAAGGTGAACAGGCGGCCCAGCTTTTGGAATCCCGCCCGGCGCCAGGCAAACATGCCGGTGGCAAAAGGGATGCTGAGGAACGGCGTGAAGAGCAGCATGTCCAACAGGGTCTTCACCAGCACCGTGCCCGGGTCGCGGCTGGGGCCGATCAGGGTGTCGAGCAGGGCGTAAAAGACATCCACCAGCACCGCCACGCCCGAATAGACCACCCCCGTGAAGAGGAACAGGCGCAGGCTGGCGCGGGGCCGGCGGGTGAGGGCTTTGGCGATCTCCGGCATCAGCGCCCCGCTCACCACCCCTGCCAGCAGCACGGCGCCGAAGCCTCCGGCGGTCTTCGCCGC
>JBGSIR010000139.1:0-3101 GCA_041742415.1 Fimbriimonadaceae bacterium
TGCCCGAGAATCCATCGCATCCACCACGCTGAATGGCATCCCTCCATCTCACCATGTCCTGGCGCAGAGTTCACACCATGTCTTGGCGCAGAACAAGCTTGGGAGGGCTCCGCGAAGCGGTGGGAGGGTTGAGGCCGACTCCTCGACTTGGCTGAAGCCTGTTTCGTTTGGCTTTTGGCCAGGGCTCCAGGCAGACGTCAACCCTCTCAGGCCCTCCGGGCCAGCTCTCCCAGGCTTGGGAGAGCGGTTTGCTCAGCCAATGAAAGGATTGATGCGATCCGAGCCGTGAGCTAAGAACCAGCCAAAAAGCTCAACAGCTCGCCGACGCCTTCCGGCCAGTCTTGTGCGTCTCGCGCCTTCGCGGCAATCGATCGAAAGTGCTCTGGATGAAAGCAAAAGTGCTCTGGCTGAGTGCATTCGTCACTCATCATAAAAAATGGCACTGGCTGGGTCAGAGGCCAAACCTTGTCGTGAAGCTCCCGGAACCATTGGCCCGCTTCCCGCGCCAGGCCTGCTTCGCCGACCGCCGCGAGAGTCGCCGTGAGGCAAAGCGCCATCGCCCACGGCGACGTTCCAGTTTGCCCAGCCACTTCGGGAGAGTTCATGCCTTCGAGGTCGAACACAAGCCGGTGGATGAGAGCTTGAGTTACCGGCTCTTCGGCGGCAAGGCCGCAGACCGTGAGAGTGCTGATCGAGTCAAGTCCCCAACTCGGCTTGACGGGATCGGGGCCGCCATGCCAGTTCAGTGCGGCGCAGGCAAAAAGGCATGCTTCAGCCTCTGTTCCCGGCTTGCCCGGTGACCTCCAGCGCACGAGCCCAAGCACTTCACGGGGCTCCCAGGGCAAGCCTCCCTCGAACCGCTCTCCCCGCGCCAGCCGCAGCAGCGCTTCCAAGTTTTCGCGGATCGAATTGCGGTAATCCGCCGCGGCGATAAGCTCCAACGCCTCATACGAAGTTCTCTCCCGGACAACCTCAAACAGGCGATTGGGGTCTGGCGGATAGGCTTCGGAAACGCTCTCGGGGGGCGAGAAGATCATCCGCCGGCTGCCGCCAAAGCCGCCCGCGCCTCGGCCATTCGTCCGGCGAAGATCAGCGCGCCGATCTCATTGTGCGCCTCGCCGGTGCGCTTTCGCAGACGGTAGAGCGCAAGCGGGGCCTCCAGGTCGACGGCGGTGAAGGCAAAGCCCGGGTCAATCTGGCGGCGGGCCTGCTGGGTGATGATGAGGTCACGCATGCCGAGCTCCATCGAAGGCTCGATCTGCGTGCCCTCCTGCCAGTCGTTCCAAGTGGCCACCTGCAGGGCGTCTGGCTTGGCCGCGAGGCCGAGCGCGAGGGTCTCTGCATAGGTCAGGCCAAGGCGGTCGCCGAGGTCGGGGTGGCCGGTCTGGCCGCCTTCTTCGTAGTAATCGTGGAAACGGGGATAGGCCGTGGTCATCTTCACCTTTTGGCCCGCCGCCCGCTCGCCAAACCGCTTGGGCCAATCGTGCCCCTGGCTGGGAAGGGGCCAATCGAAGACGCCATCGAACCCGGGCCGCGCCTGGTGGAGGCCCAGCAGGTGGATGTCCCCCGTGCCCTTGCGAAAGGCCGCCCACTCGGCCTCTTTGAAAGCCTGCGGCCCAAAGACGCCCAGAGTGGGCTTGCCCTTGATGCGCAGCCAGCTTGGCCGCGAGATCCACTCTTTGCCCAGCCAATTGCCCGCCGAGGCCGCGCCCTCCATCAGATAGGACTCGGGCCGAATGCCGTTCTTCACCGGGTTGCCGACCGACTGGTCCTCATAGATCACGCTCACCTTGAGCCCGGCCCGCTCGCAGGCGGCGAAGAGGGCCTTCGTGCGCTCGTGGATCATCGCGTAGTCATAGACATCCTCCGCGCCGTACCAGTCGGCCAGAACGCCATCGAAGCCCGCCAGCTTCATCCAGCCCACCTGCAGCTCCACCACATGCGGGTCGAGGGAATCGTAGGCGCCGATCAATGGCCGGTAGTGCGAGGCGACTTTCCCTTCTGCGGGGCTGACCTGGCCCATCGTCCAATGCCAGCCGTATTCAGTGCTCACCGGCGGAGCCGCGAACCACGGCATGACGTGGATGAGCAGGAGAGGCCGAAGCGCTTCGAGCATGACCTATCGTATCACCCCAAGGGCTGCTCAAGTAGAATCCAGCCATGCCCAAGCTCGTCTGGTTCAACGGAGAAATCAGCCCTCTTGAGTCCGCCCAGGTTCCTGCGGCCGACCATGCCCACCTCTACGGCGATGGCCTTTTCGAAGGCATCCGCTTCTATGGCAGCAAGGTTTTCAAGCTCGATGAGCACCTGCGCCGCCTTTATGACGGCATCGGGTTTCTGGGCTTCGAAATGCCCTACACCATCGACGAGCTGCGCCAGATCGTGCTGGATGTCTGCGCTCAGTCTGACCTCGGCGACGGCTACATCCGCCTGAACGTCACGCGTGGCACCGGGCTCGGCCTGGACCCCAAGGCCATCAACCGCCGCGCCAACGTGATGATCATGACCAACACCCTCGCGCTCTATCCGCCCGAGGCGTATGAGACGGGGCTCAAGGTCATCACCTGCAGCTACCGCGTCATCCAAAACGACGCCCTGGACCCGCGCCTCAAGTGCATCGGCCGCTACGCCGCCAACATCCTGGCCAAGCAGGAGGCCAACGTGGCCGGAGCGGGCGAGGGCCTCATGCTGAACGGCCAGGGCAACGTGGCCGAATGCACCGGCGACAACATCTTCATCATCCGCGACGGCTCCATCCGCACCCCGCACCCTTCGGAGGGCATCCTCCAGGGCATCACCCGCGACACCGTCATCGGCCTGGCCCGCGACATGGGCCTGAGCGTGACCGAGGACACCTTCACCCGCTATGACGTGCTCGCCGCCGACGAGGCCTTCCTCACCGGCACCGCCGCCGAGGTCATCCCGATGATCTCGCTGGATGGGCGCCCGATCGGCACGGGCAAGCCGGGCGAGATCTCGGCGAAGCTCATCGCCGCCTTCCGGGCCGAAACCCAGAAGGGCACGCCCTACCTCACCGCCGCCTCGCGCTAAGCAGGCTTCGCCGCCCAAGAGGCCTCGCGCCGCAGCAGCGCCTCTTGGGC
>JBGSIR010000140.1:0-6894 GCA_041742415.1 Fimbriimonadaceae bacterium
CCCCACCTGCGCCACCAGCGGCATGGGCGCATTCTATCTGGTCAGCGCAGGGCGCGGCGCGGCTTCTGCCTGCTGAGGGCGGCCGCGACTTCGGGGTATTCGGAGATAAGCCGGCAGCGCGGGTCACCGGCGTCAACCCCCAGCACCGTAGAGCCCTGTTTAAGGCGGAGAGTGGAGCCAAACAGGACCCATTTGGCAGACTCCATCGGCTGGTCTAAATGAATGGTGAGATTCTCAGTTGTCAGCTTGTCATCGGCTAACTGCAGCGACGATTGTGATGAAACGACCGACTTTGTTTTTGAGTTTAGCCATGCGGGCGCACTCACAGCGCCGGGTGGGCTGACTGCCCTTTGGCTGCGCTCGCGAATAGCGGCCACCAAGAGCTCACCCGCTGGATAGAACTTAGGATTGAGAGCGATCCAGTAGGGCCCAAGTCGGACATGAAGTGTATTGTTCAGGCCTTCAATCCACTCGATCTCTGACCAGGCAAAGTGCAGGCTCCAGCGCCTGGCGCAAAGAGCAGCGCCATCTTTGTCCAACCTGATCGGGATGTGCCCGTTCGCTAAGACGAACAGAACCAGCGGCACGATGGCGCCCACCCAAAAAGGGCTGCTTGAATTCATCACCAAGAGCGAAACCATCGGCGCGGCAATAAGAAGCGGCCACCAGAGACCAGGCCAAGCGCTGCGAATGATCCTGAAGAGGGAAGGCCGAAAAAAGTGGACATCCTGCAGCCCTTCGTCTGGCCTCCTCTGCCAACCCGGGCCGATTCTTCCCTCAGCCACGCAGGCCTCTTCTGCGCTTCGCCTTGCTCAAAAGGCTGATGGCCGCAGCGACTTCGGGAAGGGACTCGATCGTCATGCGGCGGGGGTCTTCGGGGAGGATATTGATGGTGTGGCCGAACTGGGTGAGGGCGAGAACGTTGCCTTTGATTCGCTTGACGGTGAGGGAATCGTCGTGTTGACTTTGCTGTCCCCATTCAGAAGAAAGTCGCCTGACCATTGAAGGCCGATGCCCACTTGCGCATCGTGATTCTTGGCGTCGATCACGCTGATGCCTCCCCCCGGAAGCACGGCCGGACGGCAGCGGCTTTTGACGAGATCAGGGATCATTCCGCCAAGAGGATATCGGCTTAGGTCCACGCGCATCCACTGTTCCTTCCAGACCAGCCACAAGATGCTCTCGGACGAACGATGCCAGCTGACTTCGCTCCAAGGGCGCCTTTTCTTGCGCCGGGTGAAGCCGTAGTGAATCTCCAGTGCGTGGGGACTCATTGCCAGAGTGATCGGGTGCCTTGTCATATCCCAAATGTAAAACAGCCAAAGGGGAGCCAAAATCACCACCATGGCCTGGAGTGGCGGGTAAGACTCACCGATTGCAGGGTTGGAGGCCAAGATCATTAAATAGATTGAGGGCAGGAGCCAAAAGCTATTTGCTACTGTCTTTACCCCTAGTTCAATATAGTGAAACCAACGTGGCTTGAAGACAAAGATGGCCTCTCGCCGCTGAGGGCTCGTGGCGTCGGGATTCGCTTCACGCGGATTGTCTTCCATGGCGATCGTTGACTCCTGTTCAGATCAAAACTTGGCCCGGCCTTCCATCGCCCGGGCGACTTGGGGGAGGGATTCGATGAAGAGGCGGCGGGGGGCGTGGCGGTGGATGGTGACGAAGCTGATGCCCTGCGAGAGAATCAGGGTTCCCTTTCCGCCATGGCGGGCGGTGATGGGCTGGCCGAGATCAATCCGGCCCTGGGCAGAGTGAAGCGTGTCCTCTTCGACCCACAAATCGATCAATTCGCCTTTGCCGGCGAGAGGGGTCATCAGCTCGATGCCTGAGGCCGGCAGCTCGGCCTGCGGGCAGCGGGCCTTGACAATGAACGGAAGCATCTCGCCGAGGGAGTACCGCTTGATCTCGATCGGCAGCCAGCGGCCGGAGAGAACCAGGAAGAGCAGTCCGGGGTCATCGTGCCTCCAGGTGGCCTGCTTCCACGAAAAGCGGGCTCCGTCGATGATGTCAAACCCGCTGCTGTCCAGCTCAAGGTGGGGGGCGTTGATCTTCCGCCGGATTGCAAGTGACGCCCCCATTGCAAACATCGGTGCGAAAAAGTACGGCATTTGCATCCATACTGCGAGGAGGGCGCCGACGCCGGTAAGCGCTGCCCATGCCAGCAGGCCGGAGCGAGAAATGACCGGAAGCGTGAGCCGATCCTTAGGGCGGAAGCGAAGCGTGTCCTCCGCCGAAGGCAGCGCGTCTTCGCTGGCGACTTCGAGGCTTGGGTCCATCACTCTTCGCGTCCCCCCGGGCGCCGTGCCTTCAGTGCCCGGCTGCGCCAATTTTGCCTGGTTTTGACTTGAGACAGAGCCTGGGCGACTTGGGGGAGGGATTCGATGAAGGGGCGGCGGGGGTCGTTGGGGTGGATTTTGAGGGTGGTGTCGGTCTGCTTCAAGGCCAGCATGCCGCTGCGAGAAACCTGGGCCGACAAGGGGAGCGATGGGCAGATGCTGCCGGTTGCGTCATGAAGAAGATCATTCGTCCATTGAAGGCTGATGTGGTCTTTGTTGTCTCGGTTTGACGCATTGATCATCGTGAAAGGCCCCGCAGGCATCGGGGCATGGGCCGCGCGGCTTTGCAGGAGATGCGGCAGAAGGCTCCCAAAGGGATAGCGCTTAAGATCGATGCGAAGCCATTGATCCTCCCACACCAGCCAAACGATCTGCTCAGTGTCCTGGCGCCAAGAAATCTGGCTCCAATCGAGCCGTTTTCGCATTCGAAAGGGACCAAAGGTTAGGTCGATTCCTCGCGGTCCGATGCCAAATGTAGTGGGGTGAATGATCATAGCGCTCATGCCCCAAACAAGCAGAATGAGCTGCAATAGAAAAACCTCTGTGCTGGAGATGAGGAAAGAGGCATCTTGGCGAGCAGAAGCAGCGATCATGGCCCAGGCAAGGGCGATGATAAAAATGCCTGGACCGCGTATCCGGTCAAGCAGATTGGGCCGAATAATGTATTCGCACTTCTGCTTTTGCGTCAGCGGTTTTGAGCCCGAAGGGCGGCTCCCCAGTTCACTCACCTTTCCGCCCTCCTAGCCGGAGGCGGTTGAGGAGCTTTGTGATGGGGTCGGAAGCCGATGTCTGCGCTGGAGATCTTTGCAGGGATGCGGCAACTTGGGGCTGAGCGAGGATTTGGGGGAGGCGGGGATCGACGCAGGGGATGGTGATGGAGTTGCTGTCTTGACTGAGTGTCAGTTCGCCGACCGAGCCGAGCACGGCTTTATCAATCGGCTGAGAAAGATTGATCTTTTGCCCCTCGTCCAGCAGCCATGCGCCGATTTGCTCCAGGGACAGTTCGATGGACACTTTTGAGTCCAATTCGTTTGTCCAGGGCGCCCAGGCGCGGATGCGGCCGGAGGGAACGGGCGCCTCTGGGCTGCGCGCCCGAATGATCTGCCCAAGAACAGCGCCCATGGCGTAATCGTTCAGCGGCAGGAGGATCCAATCATGCTTCAGGCGCACATGCAAGACGCCATCCTTGCCTTCGCGCCAGGCCACTTGCCGCCATTCTAACTTTTGTTGGTCCCGCGGGAGCGCATAGATTTGCAGGCCGAGTTCCGATGCAACAACGTGGCGCCTGCGCCGGTGACACCAAACGTGCCAGGCAGGCTGTCCAATGATGTAGAGGAGAAAGATCGAGCCGAGGATGAGCTTGACGACAAGGTCATACTTGAGGCTGAATAGGACCCGTCCAAAAGTCAGAATTATGAATGCAGCTGCAGAAACAAGGAACGCCTTGTCTCTTAGCGGTAGGCCACTGACCCCGTTCGGGAAAAAGATTGCAAAGATTGACTTTAGGGTGGGAAGAAAGTGGTGGCCGCCCGGCAACGGTTCGGTGCGGTCCCATTTCCAAGGCGCCCATGGTATTCGCTCCGGCTCTCCCATCCCGCCCTTCATATTTTGCCACTCCGCCGCCAGAAGCGGTTTGGCTTTTCCAGCTTTGCCTTGGCCATGGCCCGGGCGACCTGGGGGTGGGCGAGGATGTGGGGGTGGATGGTGATGGTGGCGCTGCCTTGAACAAGGATGAGAGCGCCGCTCTTTTCGAATCGAGTCTCTGTGGGTCGGGTGAGATCTACGACGTTGGCTCCAGAGCGAAGGCTGTTTCCGATCCACTCCAGCGGAAGGCGAAGGCTGCCGAATGGGGCGTTGATGTCCACAAGCTCGATTTGTTCGGTCGGAAGGTGAGCCTCATTACACTGATCCGGCAAAAGGGTAGGCAGGAGACCGCCGACGGGATAATCAAGAAGGTTGATTCGGAGCCATTTGTCTTCCAGTTTCAGCCATAGGATGTGATTCGAAGACATCCTCCACTGAACCCTGTCCCAGGCAAAGAGGCGCCCGTTCGCGCCGAACTCAGGAAAAACCTCAAGCCCGAGGTTCGACAGCAAGAGCTTTGGCGCCCGAGGGGTCCGGCTCAGCCGCACGATGATGAGGTTGAGCAGGACAATGCCGGCGAGGGTGCCCTGCCCGGCAAACAGCAGGAAGACACCTCCTATGAGCCCAAGACCTGCCAGAGTGAGCTGCCTCGCACCCCAATTTTGGCGCAGCAGCCTTTTCAGGAAGTAGGGGCGAAAGAAGTAGTCGGAGCTGAGCGGCTCGCCAGCGGTCCGGATGCCTTGACCGGTCGGAGCTTTTTTGATTTCCGACATGCGCCCGCCTTCATTGTGGCAAAAAAAAGCGCGCCTGCGAAGACGCGCTCATCGAACTGCTTGGTCGGCCTGAAGTCTTTTTGCCCCGGTCCGGTGACATGAAACCATCCGAATGTTAAGAGAAGTTCCGGTCTGGGCCTAACTTCTGATTGTTTTCCACAAATTGGGCCGAATGGGCCGGGGGCGGCGGAGGTGGGATACTGGAGGCAAGGCGCGGGCATGGTTCTGGTCATCGACAATTTCGACAGCTTCACCTACAACCTGGTGCAGTATCTGGGGCGGCTTGGGGCGGAGCCGGTGGTGCGGCGGAACAACGAAGTGACGGCCGAAGAGGCGGCGGCGATGGCTCCGCGCGGCATTCTGCTGAGCCCCGGCCCCTGCACGCCGCGCGAATCGGGGGTCTGCCTCGACATCCTGGCGGCGGCTTTGAATGGACCGCTGGAGCAGACGCCGATCTTTGGCGTCTGCCTGGGCCACCAGGCCATTGCCCACGCCAGCGGCGCCACGGTGGGCTCGGCCAAGACCCTGATGCACGGCAAGACCAGCGAGGTGACGCACAACGGCGAGGGGCTCTTTGAGGGGCTGCCGAACCCGCTCACGGTGTGCCGATACCATTCGCTCGCCGCCTTTGAAGAGACTCTGCCGCCCGAGCTGGAGGTGACCGCCCGCACGGCGGACGGCGAGATCATGGCGATGCGCCGCACCGACCGGCCGATGGTGGGCGTGCAGTTCCACCCCGAGTCGGCGTTTACGGACCAGGGTCTGCGGATGGTGGAGAACTGGCTTCGGATGCTCCCGCCCGCTGCGGCGGCTCGCCGTCCGGCATAACTCCGATGCTGGCGATCTGCCAGCCGCCCTGCTGCTTCAGCAGAAGCACCATACGAACCTCGGCCTTGCGCTTGGTGAATTCGCCGGTGGAGGTGTAGACGGCGCGGAAGGCGTCTTTGCCCTTCAGGCGGGTCAGCTCGACTTCGGCCTTGCCGCGCTCCACCGACTTCACTGGGCCGAGCAGGTTGGAAAGGGCGTCCAGCCAGGCCTCGCTGTTTTCGGAGGGCATGACCGAAAGGAACTCGGCGCTGCTCTGCGACTTCAGCACTTCGGGGCTCCAGGCTTGGCCGATCTCGGTCATGGCCCACTGGCCATATTCGGCGGCGTCCTCCTCCATGCCCCCCATCTGGTTTTGGCCCCAACTGACGGCGCCCCAGATGAGCAGGAGGATGAGGGCGGCCACGATTCCGATGGCGGCCAGCGCCACTTTGACCATGCGGCTCATGTCTGCTTTAGCCTAGCGCCTCGTCGGGAATCTCGACTGGGTTGCCCTCCCACCGGGCCACGCAGGCGGCGATGACCATGTCTCCGGTCACGTTCAGCACGGTGCGGCTCATGTCGAGAATGCGGTCGATTCCGAGCACTAGGCCTATGGTGTCGGGCGCGATGCCGAAGCGGGCGAGGACCGAGCCGATCATGGGCCATGCGCCTCCCGGCACGCCGGCGGTGCCGATGCCGGCCACGATGGCAAAGCCCAGAACCGTCGCCTGCTCGCCAAGGTTCAGCGTGACGCCCATGAACTGCGCCAGGAAGAGGATGGTGATGCCTTCGAAGAGCGCGGTGCCATTCTGGTTGGCGGTGGCGCCGATGGTCAGCACGAAGTTGCTCACCTCGCGCGGCAGGCCAAGGTCCTCTTCCGCCGATTTCAGCGCGACGGGAAGGGTGGCGTTGCTGCTGCTGGTGGCAAAAGCGGTGAGCTGCACCTTGCGGATGCTGCGGAAGAAGCTCAGGGGGTTCATCTTGGCGATGAACTGCAGGGCCAGGCTGTAGACCACGAACTGGTGGAAGGCCAGCACGCTGAGCACCAACAGGACATATTTGCCGAGCGCGATGAAGGCCTCCCACCCCATGAGCGCGCCGGTTTTGAAGACGAGGAAGAAGACGCCGATGGGGGCCAGCTTCATTGCCATCGTGATGATCTGCTGGCTGACCTCGAAGAGCCCCTCCATGAAGCGGGTGATGGGGAGAACTTTCTGCGAATCGCCCATGGCCATGGCCAGGCCAAAGACGAGGGCAAAGAACATGAAGGGAAGCAGGCCGCCGGTGAGGGCGCGGGTGGCCTCCAGCAGGGGGTTGCGGGGGACGATGCCGAGCACGGGCGGGTCGGCGATCTTCTCTTCGGCCACGGTGCCCTTGCTGGCGGCGGC
>JBGSIR010000141.1:0-9316 GCA_041742415.1 Fimbriimonadaceae bacterium
ACCAGGTAGTCATCCGCGCCGGCATCCAGGCCCTGCACCCGGCTCTCGACGCCGTCTTTGGCGGTGAGCATAAGGATGGGGGTTGTGATGCCCATCGAGCGGAGCCGCCGGCAGATTTCATAGCCGTCCATTCCGGGAAGCATCCAGTCCAGCAGGATCAAGCCCCACGAATGCATCTGAGCCATTGCCAGGCCGGTGTCGCCCTCCAGGGCCGCCTCGACGATGTGGCCTTCTCGTCGGAGCGAGCGAACCAGCTCCTCTGAGATGACGTCGTCGTCCTCCACCACCAGAATGCGCATCGGTTCGATCCTGAACGAAAGTTGTGAGGGAGTTATGAGGACTGGGCAGCGCGGATCAGTTCTTAAGTGAGGCCAAGCGTTCCGCTCAACTCGCCGGCCCGCCTCTGGGTGGCAAATCTCCAGTTCAAATCAGGTTTCTCCGGCGCGTTTTTCGGCATAATCCCCCGCAATGCTGTCACTCATTTCTGCGGCTATGCTTGCCGCTCCTGCCCTGCAGCCGGTTCCGACCGAGTTTCGCGTGGGGGCCAATGTCATCACGGCCTCCAAGGCGCGCGCCCACTTGGAGCGGCTGACCAGCGACGAATTCTATGGCCGAGGCACGGGCCAGCGAGGCTATCAGCTCGCCGCTGAGTGGATGGCCGACCAGTTCAAGAGCTTTGGCCTGGAGCCGATTGGCGAAGACGGCTACTTCCACATGACTCCCTTCACCCAGTTCAAGCCCACCGAGGCCGCCTTGGAGGTGGAGGGCTCCGAGCCCATCAATCTGGCCCGAGGCTTGACGCTGGACGGCGTGAGCGGCGACCTCTCGATCGAAGGCACGCTCACCGTCATTCCCTCTTCGCAGCAGGACCTTGCCGGGGACTCGCTGGCCGGACAGGTCGTGGTTTTGGTGGGATCGTTCGACCGCGGACAGATGCAGGTCATCCAGCGCCGCCAGCCCGCCGCAATCGTGTGGGCCACCGACAACGCCTGGGGCGAGGCTCCCGTGCGGTTCGGCCATGACCAGCCGGAGCGAGCGGGCCGCGGCGCGCCGATGGCTTTCATTCCCCAGCCTCATGGCCTCAAGATCGCGTCGCGGCTTCGGGCGCTGGACGGCATGAAGGCGACCTCTCTCAAAGTGAAGCTGAGCGCCCAAATCGAGCCGACCAATGTCGAAATCCCCAACGTGGTGGCTTGGCTCCCGGGCTCCGATGCCTCGGTGCGGCACGAGTTTGTCGGCATCGGATGCCACCTCGATCACCTCGGCATATCACGCGGCATTGTCTATCCGGGCGCCGATGATGACGGCTCGGGCACGGCGGCGGTGCTGCTGGCGGCCGAAGCTTTTGCCAAGAACCCGGTCAAGCCGAAGCGAAGCGTTCTTTTCATGGCCTTCACGGGCGAGGAAATGGGCCTGCTGGGCGCGGGGCACCTTGCCGCAAACCCTCCCGGTGGCCTGAGCCTTGCCAACATGCGCGGACTGGTTCAGCTCGACATGGTGGGCCGCAACGAGGAGACGGCCAACGACCGCCCCGAGGACAACGAGACCACGATTCACTTGGTCGGCTCACAGAAGGGCTCGATGGACTATCACAACGTGATTCTTGAGGTGAACAAGCAGGTGGGCTTCACCTTTGAATTTGACCAGGAGGACGTCTATCGCCGCAGCGACCACTACAAGTTCGCCGAGCGCGGCGTGCCGGTGGCCTTCCTCTTCGCGGGCTTCCATCCGGACTATCACCAGCCGACCGACACGATTGAGAAGATCAATTTTGACAAGATTGTCAAGTCTGCGCGGTTCGCCTATCTCACCTCGATGGCCTCGGCCAACCGAGCAGTGCCCTATCGAAAGAACGGCACTGAACCTGTCGGCGGCTGATCCGTCGGCGCACGCGGCCAAGAAAGGCGGCGCGGGGCATGAGACCCTGCGCCGCCTTTTTGCGTCCAAACCGCTGGAGAGAACGAATGGCCCGTGTCATTTCGTCCTGTCTGTGAGTAGACTGCGCGGTACTGCTGTGTGCAGGCGCAGCATGCTTGGGGCCGGAGAAATCCGTCCTCGGAGTGGGATCAAGAATGGATCTGAGCTTGAAAAAGATCACGAAGGCACTGGCCGTCGTTGCAGCAGGATTGGCGGCTACCGCCTCTTTTGCGCAATCACAGAGCCAGCTCGGGCGCCCCGGCGCCATGCCGGAAGGCGCGAACTTTATGGAGAACAAGGGGCAGTGGGATGACCGCGCCCTGTTCTACGGAAGCCGCCCCGGCCTTGGATATTGGGTGACACGCACCGGCTTGAAGCTGGACGTGCACCGCTATGTCCAAGCTGACCAGCCGAAGAGCGGCCTCGACCAGCCGGGCGTAGGGGATGTGGACTTGAACCGCACCACCGAGCGCCGCGGTCATGTGTTGAGCCTCGACTTCGTCGGAGCAGAAGGCAGCGCAACGCCCAAGGGCACCAGCGCCGCGCCGACCAAGACTGACTTTTTCCTCGGGCGCGCCGAGAACCATCGACGAGGAGTCAAATCCTTCGCCGAGGCCTACGCGCAGAACGTTCTGCCCGGAGTTCACCTCCGCAGCTATCTTCAAGAGGGCGACAGCCGGTTCGACATCGTTGTGATGCCGGGCACTGATGCCAAGAGCGTGAAGTACCAGATCAAGGGCGCCAAAGGCCTGCGGCTGGAAAATTCCCGCGTCCTCGCCATCGACACCGCCGAAGGCGTGCTCAAGACGGCCGACCTCTTCGCCTACCAGATGGTGGGCAACCGCGTCATTCCGGTTCCGGCCCGATTCAACCTGCAGGGCACGGTGGTCGGCTTCGACCTCGGCAGCTATGATCCCCGACTGCCGCTGATCATCGACCCGCTCGTCTACGGCAGCTATGTCGGCTCCGACGCCGTGCAGGGCGCCGGCAACGGCGCTGAGACCCTCAACTCGGTCTATGCCGACAGCACGGGCAGCGTCTATATGGTGGGCTTCACCAACTCGGGAACCTTCCCGGTCACCGATGGCCCCTATTCCATCAACCTTTCCGGCGGCAACGACATGTTCCTCGCCCGCATGCGAGGCGACGCCTACACCTGGGAGTACGCTGCCTTCATCGGAGGAAGCGGAAACGATGTGGCCGCCCGCGTTGACGTGAGCGAGTCGAATGGCAAGCTCTGGATCGCCGGCATCACGACCTCGCCTAATTTCCCCGGAGCCAACAACGCTGCGGTGAATGGAGCCGTCGTTGTGCGATTCTCCATCGCGGCAAATCGCGACCTCTCCCCTGATTTCAGCACTCACTTGGGCAACATCTCGGTGGCTGACTTCAATGTTGACTCCCAGGGCCGCCCGGTCATGGCTGGCACGGCCACGAATGCCTTTTTGGTCGGCGACGGATACGTTCCGTTCATCGCTGGAGCCGGAGGAGGCAACGACGGTTATGTTCTTCGCCTGAATCAGGATGGAACCACCAACGCTAAGGTGATCGTGGGAAGCACGGTCAGCGATTTTCTGACTGGTCTTGATGTGAGCGCAACCGATGACGTTGCGGTTTCATTCTCCATTGCGAACACGGGCAACCAGGACACGTCGACTGCGGCGGCTCCTATCTTCCCGACGACGGCTGGCGTTTATGCCAACGGCCGCCTGCTGCGCAACCAAGACATCGGCGTTGTCAAGCTGGACGAAAATCTGGCCCCGATCTTCAGCGCGACCCTGGGTGGCGCCGCCAACGAAGCGTCGCGAGGCGTGGCCTTCGACCCGCTCGGAGACGTTTACGTCCTCGGCAATACCTCATCCTTCGACTATCCGACAAGCTCCGGCGCCTTCCGCGAAGAAGTGAACGGAGACTTCGTTGTCACCAAGATCAGCGGCTTGGGCGATCAGATCAAGTATTCGACCGGCATTGGCCGAGCGGAAACCGTCACTGCCAACCGCATCCGAGTTGACAGCCGCGGCGTCGCCTACGTGGGCGGCACGGTGGGCTGGCGCTTTGGCGCAGTGCCTGGACAGACGATTCAGGGATCCATTCCCACGACTCCGGATGCTGTTGACCCGAACTATGTGGGCGGCGTGGAGCAGATCAACGTTCCGCGCGCTGATGCTGACTTCGACCCGACCACGGAAGCCTTCTTCATGGCCTTCAACCCGGCGGGCACGCAGCAGCTCTACAGCACCTACATCGGATCGAACGGCAACGAAGCCCTCACTGACCTCTTTGTCGACTCTGTTGGCGCTGTCTGGATCTCCGGCAATACGCAGGCCGTCTTCAACAACCTTGGAGTTCGCAAGGAGGAATTTGGCGCCCAAGTGGGCAACCGCTTCCAGGGCCACGTCACTCCCAACGCCTTCAAGTTCGCTCCCGGATTTGGAGACCAGGATGGTTTCGTTGTCAAGTACCGCATCAACCTGCCGGTGCTGAACGCCATCTCGCTTGCCCCGAACAACGTGGCGGGCGGACTCGGCGCCTCGACTTCGGCCACCGTCACCTTGGCGGAGCCGGCTCCTCTGGGCGGCGTTGTCGTCACTCTCAGCGTCAGCAACCCCTCGCTGGCCTCGTTCGATCCGATCTCTGCGGTCGGCTCGACCAACGTGACTATTCCCGAGGGCGGCACCACCGCCAGCGCGACGATCTTCACGCGCAACGTGACGACCATCGAGACGGTGGACGTGCGGGGCACCTTGGATAATGACTTCAAGGAGACCCGGCTCACGATCAACCCCTGGCTCAGCAGCCTCTCCATCATCCCCGGCGTCACCCGCGGCGGCAATGATGTGACGGCTCGAGTCCAGCTCTTCCAGGCGCCGGCCACGGACGTTCAGGTCTCTCTGAGCACCAGCCGCCCCGACCTGCTCACCATGCCGTCCCCGGCCGTGATCACCGTTCCGGCGGGATCGCAGACCGGACAGGTCGTCCTTCCGACGGCCGGCGTGGACGCCATCACTCAGGCCAGCATCGGCGTGGGACTCCTCGGCGTGGCCAAGAGCGGCCTCGTCACTCTGGAGCCTGCTCAGCTTGCCAGCCTCACCTTCAACCCGAACACCAGCAACGGCGGCCAATTGGTCACCGGAACGCTGCGGCTTGACGGACGAGCTGGCGTCGCCCGAACCATCACCTTCAGCCAGGGAGCAGGTCTCCCCGGAATGCTGGTGAACGGTCAAGCACTGCCGACGACGGTGACTATGCCTGCCCAGGCCCGCGAAGTGACCTTCGATGTCACGGCGCCGGTGCCCACGGTGAGCACCTCGACCACGCTGAACGCCACCGACGGAACCACTTCCGCCTCGGGCACCCTGTTCCTGGAGCAGATCGACATCGAAAGCATTGACTTCGTGCCCAGCACGGACGTCAGCGGCGGAACCGAAATCACCGGAACCGTCCGGCTCACCAGCGCTGCTGGCCCGAGCGGCTTCTCGGTGACCCTCAGCAACAGCAACACGGGCGCTGGCAACCTGAGCACCACCAACCTGGTGTTCGCTCCGGGAGCCATCATCAGCGATCCGTTCCGGCTCACCACCAACGTGGTGACCTCCGACCAGCAGACGACGATCACCGCCAGCCGGCCCGGCTTCACCAGCCGCAGCCAGCTCATCACGGTCCGGTCGTTCGCCCTTTCGCTGAGCTTCTCGCCGGCCACCGTCATCGGCGGTCTGCAGAACACAGTGGGCACTCTTCGACTCAGCCGACCGGCTTCGGTGGGCGGGTTCGACGTGAGCCTCTCGTCGGCCTCCTCTGCCCTGTCGGTGCCGGCCACGGTCAATGTGCCGGAAGGCGCCACGGAAGTGAACTTCAACGCCACCTCGGCCGAAGTCACCGCCAACGCGACCGCAAACGTCACGGCTCAGCTCACGCCGGCCATCACGGCCAGCAGCGTGGTCAGCATCGTTCCGATCAACCTTGATCTGGTTCTTCCGGGAACCGCCAAGGGTGGAATCGACGCTGTCCAGGGTCAAATCACCCTGCCGGCTCCGGTTCCGACCGGAAGCTCGCTTGTAGTGAGCCTCGACAGCAGCACGACGGCCGCGCAGGTTCCTGCCACCGTCACCTTTGCTGCCGGTGAGACGGTGCGGACCTTCGACGTGAACACGTCACAGGTTGGACTCCAGACCACCGCGACGATCCGAGCAACGACGCCTGCCGGAAACTTCGACTCCGCTCAGCTGGTGCTCACGCCGATCTTGGTCGGTGTCGAGATTACGCCCGCTCAGGTCGTCGGCGGCTTCGGGGCTACGGGAACCATCACCATTGATGTCCCTGCTCCGACGGGTGGACTGACCTTTACTCTCAGCTCCAACAACGCGGCGGCCACTCCGGTCAATGCGGTGACCATGCCCGAAGGCGCCACCTCGGTGAACTTCGCCATCGGCACGGTTGAAGTTGCGGCGAACGTGACGGCGACGATCAGCGCCCGAACGGGGGCCGGAGCCGCGGGCTCGGCCACCCTGCTGGTGCTCTCTCCGACCAATCTGGCTCTGAGCCTTGATCCTGAAGTTGTGGTGGGCTCGATCTCGAGCACGGCCACCGTCAGCATCGACGGCGTCGCGCCTGCGGGTGGCCATCAGGTCTCCGTCAGCTCCAGCGACCCCAGCATCGCGAGCGTGCCCAGCACGGTCACGATCCCGGCTGGTCAGACCTCGACGACCTTCACCATCACCACGTTCAGCGTGCGGGATGACGTGAATGTCACGATCAGCGTGAGCAACCAGAACTCCAGCGCGGATGCGTTCCTGCTGGTGCTGGCCCCTACCCCGGTCCAAATCACCTTCAACCCGATTGAAGTGCGAGGCGGAGCGACGGCTCAGGGTGTGGTGACGCTCGATGCTCCGGCGCCGGTTGGCGGCCTTGTGGTGGATATCTTTGCCGATACCCCCACCTATGCCACCACCCCGACGGCAACCATCACCATCCCGGCTGGAGCCCGAACTGGCTTCTTCACCGTCAACACCAACAAGGTGAGCCGACGAGTGGGAGCTGAGTTCGCCGCGGTCACGGCCTATGGTGAGGGCTTCGGAGTCCTCTACATTCGCCCGTAAAGCGACCTGCTGATCCCAAAAGCGGCTGGGCCCGATCCTCAAAAAGGATCGGGCCCAGCTTTTTTGTGGTCAACCCTAGTTCAGCCAGGATGGTAAAACTGAATGATGTTCAAAGCGCTGGGATGGTTCTTGTTGGGCGTGGCCTGCGGCGCCGTGGTGACGCAGGTCGTGCACGAGGCCAACAGGGCCAAGGAGAAGGATCTCGAATCGCTTTCCGATGCTATCGAAGATCGCCTTCGCTCGCTTGAGGCGCAGGCTTGACCGCTCGGACCGCCCTGGTCGTCGGTGGCGGCCAGGCGGGCCTCTCATCCGCAATTCACCTTAGCCTGCTGGGGCTGGACGTCTCACTCATCGAGCAAAGGCCCGAGCTGGGCGGCAAGGCCGCAGGGTTCATTCAGCAGGGCTTCCACCTGGACCCTGGCCCGAGCATCATCATCAGCCCGTGGATCTATGCGGATGTCTTTCGCAAATGCGGGACGACGATCGAAGACCGGCTGCCGATGAATCGGCTTCCGCAGATTTTCCGCATTCACCGCGAAGATGGCCGCGAGCCGTTGGACCTGCCGGCCTCCCGACGCGAGTTTCTTGACTGCATCCCAGAGGACACCCAAGGCCTGGATCGGCTGTTTGGCCAAATCGACACGGTTTATGATCATCTGAAGGAAACCATCTTTGAGCGGCCCTACGACCGGCCTTGGCAGCTCATGGATCCGGGCCTCATTGCAACGGCGCTCCCGTTCGATGTCCGGCTGAGCTATAAGGAGCTGGTCAACACCTATGTCCGCTCGCCGGAGATGAGGGCCCTCTTCTATGGGTTTCCCTCCTACAGCGGACAGACTTTTCACAGCAAGGCGGCAGGCGCGCTCATGGTGCCCTACCTGATGGCCGAAGAGGGGGTTTGGTTCCCGGAAGGAGGAGTCGTGGCGATCCCAGACTCTTTCGCGCGACTGGCCCGGGAGCAGGGCGTCAGCATTCTCACGGGTATTGAAGCCAGGGAAGTTCGCAGCGAAGGCCGGAAGTTGAAGGCGGTCGTCGACCAGAACGGCGTTGAGCATGAGGCGGACGTCATTGTTTTCGCCATGGATCGCCTGACCGTCGAAGAGCGGCTTCTGAAAAGGGAGGTCAAGAAGACCCCGAGCTACAGCTACTTCACCCTTCACTTTGGGCTCAATCGGCCGTTGGAGGGCCTGGCGCATCACTCGCTATTGCTCCCGGCCGATTTTGAGGCAGGTTTTCATGACCTCTATGACGACCTTCTGCCGCCGCGCTCGCCGGTGGTCTATCTGAATTCGACGCCCGCTCCGGAAGGGTGCTCGAACCTTTTTGTGGTGCTCACTGTGCCAGCGATGCATCCTCATTTTGATTGGGCCGAAGAGGCGCCGCGGCAGAGGGAGCTTGCCCTGAGGATGATGGAGCAGTTTGGCTGGCCAATCCGGCCGGAAGACATCATCTTTGAGCGCCAGCAGTCTCCGATCACGTTCTTGGAGCGCGACGGAAGCTGGAAGGGCTCGCTCTATGGCCCTCTCGGGGCCGAGCGGCTGTTTGGACTCTTTCCCCTCTCAAACGAAGACCCGGTGCTGAAGAACGTGTTCTATGCCGGCGGCGCAGTTCAGCCCGGGGCAGGGCTGCCGATGGCCACTTTGAGCGGAAAATTTGTCGCCGATAAAGCGGCGCGGCGCTTTGAGATATAGTTTGGCAATGCTGGCCGCCATTGCCGCCGCCGCCCTTTTTGCGGCGCCTCGTCCGCAGGTTCAGTTTCAAGTCGAGGGTCGGGGATCCTTTGTCATGGAGCTTCGTCCGGATGAGGCTCCGAAGCTCTGCGCGCACTTTTTGAAGCTGGTCGAGGACAAATACTACGACCGACTGTTGATCCACCGAAAAGTGAACGACTTTGTGGTGCAGGCGGGCTGCGACAAAACGCGCGGCAAGTCCCCGGCTTGGGCTCGCAAGAACCCAGGCGAGATGGGTGGCACCAAGGGTGTAGGCGACGGCGGATCGGGCAAGACCGTGCCGTTTGAGATCAACAACCTGGACCACGAGAAGTACACGGTCGGCATGGCCTTGGAGGCGCCGATGAGCGACACCGGCGACAGCCAGTGGTTCATCAACATGGCCAAGAACTCGCGGCTCTACGGCAGCTACGTTGTTTTTGCCAAAGTGGTGAAGGGAACTGGCGTCGTGGATCGGCTCCAGCGGGGCGACCGCATCATGAGCGCGCGCCTGCTTCCGTAAGGCGCCGGCGCGTTTCGTTCTAGGTGGGCGGCCACGCGCCCCCGCTCCGCCCCGAGGCCAGTCCCTCGGTC
>JBGSIR010000142.1:0-6732 GCA_041742415.1 Fimbriimonadaceae bacterium
CGGGCTGGGGGGTGACGGCAGGCCGAAAAATGAGCGTCTCGCTGCCGAGGTCCGCCCCCTCGACCTCAGCCCGGCAGCTCTGCTCCAGAACCCAAAGAAAGGCGAGGTCCTCGGCGCAGAGGCCCGGCTTTCGCTGGGCTCCCCGAATGGTGTGGATGCGGATGGGCTGGGCCGTGAGCGCGCTCAGCGAAAGCGCCGTTCGCAGGAGCGCTCCTCCCCCTTCTCCGTGGCCGCCGTTCAGCTCAACCATTCAGAGATTTAGGTCGAAGATCATGTGCTCGGCCATCTTGATGGCATAGACCACGGCCAAGAACGCTCCGGCCGCCAGGATCATGTCGGAATAGGCGACTCCGGCAAAGGAGTAGGAGGGGTTGGCCGCCGCTTCCGTGGCCGAAAGGGTGGCCTGCGAGACGAGCTTGCTCGCCTGCTTGACCGCGCTTTCCAGAGCGCCATTGAGCGGCGTGCGCAGGGCAAAGAAGAGGGCAAAGCCCGAGACAAAGATCATCGGAATGATGGCCTTGTACTTCTGCTTCTGGTGGTGGTTAAAGATGATGCAGGAGCCACAGCGCTCGCGCTTTTGGGCCGGACTGAGCAGCGAAGACTTGGGGATGAGCGCCCGCGCCTTTTGGGCGGTATCGGGAGCCCGGAACTTGTCGTCCAGGGCATTGGCCACGATGCGCTCTTCGCACATACAGCCGGCGCGCTCTTTCCAGCACGAGGCTTTGGCGTGATAGATCGGGCACTTGTCGCGGACATATTTGCGGCAATAGGGGAGCTGCCAGCACTTGCCCATAAAGACGTTTCGGTAGCCAGTCTCCTCTTTGACTCCCTGGCCGTAGCGCAGCTTCTCCTTCGTCTTGCCCATCTTGACGCGGGCCATGATTCGGGTCGTCACGTCTGAGCTCACCGCGATGAGGCCAATCACCAGGGTCGGGAATGCTATCGGCAGGATTTTGTCCAAAACCTGCTCAGCAGGCGTCTGAGACATGCCGGGAAGGTAGAGCGGCGAGAAATAGACCGCGGCGCCCAAAATGAGCAGGATTGGGCCGTAAACTTCCTCTTCCCAATAGAGCCACAGCCCGACCAGGCAGGCAATGACCGCGGACATCAGCGCCGGGTCGCCAAAGCGCTGGGCGTTTTCGACGGCCAGCTCCGCGTTGGCGCCTCCGTTCAAATAGTTGTAGACCAGGATGCCCGTGAGAACCACGGCCGCGCCGGCGGAGATATAGAAGACAAAGCGGGCCACCCCGTTGATGGCCTGGAGCGGAGCTCCTGTGAGTCCAAACTTTGTCTCCCCTTTCATAATCCCTCCGCTCCATTATGGCGCGGCTTTGGCCAATTAGTTGGCTTTGCTGATGCGCTCCAGATAGGCGCCGGTTCGGGTGTCCACCTTCACCACATCGCCGATGTTGATGTGCAGGGGCACCTGCACCTGGGCGCCGGTCTCCAGCTCGGCCGGCTTGGTGACGCCGCCGCTGACGGTGTCTCCCTTCACGCCGGGATCTGTGTGGCTGACCACCAGCTCGACAAAGTTCTGGATTTCATAGCCCAAAACATCGCCGTCGGCCGTGACGGCCGCCACGGTCATCTCCTCCTTCAGGAACTTCGCGCCATCGCCAAACTTCTCGGAAGGCACCGGCACCTGTTCGTAGGAGTCGAGGTCCATGAGAACAAGGTCATCGCCCTGGCGATAGAGGAACTGAAAGTCCACCTTCTCCATGAAAACGTCCTCGACCTTTTCGCCCGCGCGGAAGGTGTGCTCAATGGTGGAGCCGCTCTTGAGGCGCCGAAGCTTTGTGCGGACAAAGGCTCCGCCCTTGCCGGGCTTCACATGTTGAAATTCAATGATCTGACAGATCTCGCCGTTGTGACGGATCGCCATGCCATTGCGAAAATCGCTGGTATCGGCAGCCATAAGAAGGAGAATTTCTCCGCCCTGAGGATAGCACAGGGCGGGTTCATTCCGGGCAGCTTAGAGGTAGGACTGCGGGTTGCGCGGCGAGCCGTTTATGCGCACTTCAAAGTGAAGGTGCGGGCCGGTGGAGTTGCCCGTGCTGCCGATGGCGGCGATGCGCTGGCCTTGGCTCACACTCTGACCGGTCTTCACAAAGATGCGCGAGCAGTGGCCATAGAGTGTGGAGGTGCCGCCGCCATGGTCCACGATGACAGTGTTCCCATAGCCTCCGCGCCATCCGGCAAAGATGACTCGGCCTGAATCAGCAGAGACGATGGGCGTGCCGGTCGGCGCTGCGATGTCGAGGCCGCTGTGCATGCGCCGGGTGCGGAAGATGGGGTGAACGCGGTAGCCATATTTGCTGCTGATGCGCCCGCGGGCCGGCCAGACAAATCGGCCTGAGCCTCTGATCACAGGCCCGCCGCTCTGCATGTATTGAGCCTGAAGCCGGCGCACTTCGCTTTCCAGCTTGCGGCTCTCCTCTTCCAGCTCATCAATCAGGTTTTCGTAGACCGCCTGCTCCTTCTGATACTTCTCCAGCAGAGCCGCCTTTTCGGCGCGGGCCTCGTTCAGCTCGGCCAGCTTGGATTTGCTCTCCTTTTCGAGCTCCAGAATTCCGGCGACCAGCTTGTCCTGCTCATCCTTTTTGACTTTGATCTCGTCGTGCAGCTCGCGCACTTCCAGGAAAAGCTCTTCGTCCCGAGTGGCGATGCGCTCCAGCAGGAACTTGCGCGAGGCGAAATCGGCGGCGTCGCGTGAGCCCAGCAGCACCAGGAGCATGGACTCATCGCCGGACATATAAATCGAGCGGATGCGGGCGCGCAGCTTGTCTTTATTTTGCGCCATGCGGCCCGAAGCGCGGTCGAGCTCCAAGAGCAGCTCCTTCTGGCGCTCTCGGCCCTCTCTCAGCTTGTCGCGGACTTCGTCCAGACGGTCGTTGGCGGCGGAGGCCAGGGCGTCAAACCGCTTGACTTCGGAGCGGACATCCAGCTTCTTGTCCACCACACCGCGCAGGTCGCCCTTCAGCTCCCTTTGCTTCTTTTCAAGTTCTGCGTTCTGCAATTTCAGCGTCTTTTCCTTGGCTTTGGTCTGCGCGGTCTGCGCAGGAACTCCGAGGGCCAGGGCCATGACGGCGGCGAGAATGAGAAGTCTTTTCATGCGAATGAGCCTCCGGAGGGCTTGGGGGTGCGCTCGCGCACAGCGAGCAGGCTGCAGATGACGCCATAGGCGGCGCCGGCCAAAACGAGAAGAAGAAGTGTCCGCGGCAACTCGATGGGCGCCCAGATGTCGCTGGCCCCAATTTGGTTGACCACAGCCTGGGTCGGGAGGCTGGACAGCCAGAGAAGGCCGCCGGCGAGGAGTCCACCACTCATCCCTTGAATCATTCCCTCCAGCAGAAGAGGCTGGACGATGGCGCCGCGTGTCGCGCCCACCAATTCCATAATCCTCATCTCACGCCGCCGCGCCATGATGGTGAGGCGAATCGTGTTAAAGATCAGGATACCTCCCGTCGAAAGCATGATTGAGCCCAGCAGGATTCCAAGGAGCCGCAGGCCGCTCAAAAGCTCTTCCAGAAGCCGGACAAGATCACTGGCCTCCTGAACCTTTTCCACAAACGGCTCTTTCTTGATTGCCGCCGCCATATCCGTCGCCTTTGAGATGTCTTTCACCTCAACATTGTAGGAATTGGGGAGGGGATTTTCCGCGGCTGAGAAGAGGTCGGAAAGCTCGATTCCGGGCATGTCGGCCTGCATCTTTTCCAGCGCTTGCTGCCGAGATGTAAAGGTGACTTGTGCCACCCCATCCAGTGTTTGGATCTTAGCCCCGGCTGCCTTCATATCTTCGGCAGATAAGCCATCTTTCAAAAAGACACTGAGCTTGAAGTCCCGGGCCTCTTTGTCGAGATAAGTCTGGATTCGCAGGTAGGCATAGCCCAGGCCGCCGATGAGATAGAGCGCCATGGCCGTGGTGCTGATGGCGGCAAAGGTCATCCAGCGGTTGCGGCGCAGGCTCTGGATGGCCTCCGAAAGGATGAATTCGATGCGGTCAAGCATCGGCGCCCTGCTCCTGCGGCTTGCGGTCGTCCACGATGCTTCCGAATTCCAATGAGATGATGCGCTGCTGCGCATGCTCCACGGCGGCCATGTCGTGGGTGGCCACCAAAATCGTTGTGCCCCGCAGGTTCAGCTCCAAAAGAAGGTCCATGATTTCGCGGGTGTGGCTGGGGTCGAGGTTGGCGGTGAGCTCGTCGGCCAGCAGCAGCGGAGGGTTGTGGATGAGGGCGCGGCCAATGGCCACGCGCTGCTGCTCGCCCTGGCTCAGCTCGCGCGGAAAAGCGTCGGCGCGGTGCAGGATGTTCACCCGCTCCAGGATGGCCGGGACGGTCTTTCGCACGTCCTTTCGCCCCTTGCCGGTGGCGCGCAGCGCATAGCCCACGTTCTCCCAAACGTTTTTGTTGGGCAAAAGGCCGAAGTCCTGGGGCACGATGCCCATTTGACGGCGCAAATGGGGCACCTCCTCCGGGGTCACCGCGCTCAAATCCCGCCCGGCGAGCATGGCGGAGCCCGATGTATGCGCGACTTGGCGGCTGATCACCTTGAGCAAGGTGCTTTTTCCTGATCCGGTTTGGCCAACGAAGAAGACGAATTCTCCGCGGTCAATCGAGAACGTGGCTCCCCGCAAACCTGCAACCAGGTCGGAGTAGGCGACTTCGACTTTATCGAAGCGGATATAGGGCTCCCCCGCCATGGGCATAAGCAATATACCAGTCCTCCCAGCGATGCGTGCCCGGCCCGAATCTGGGTGGGAGGAAGGGCCCCGGGCCTCTGCGCCCTTCGATTGCGCCTAGAATAGGAGCCATGCGGAACGCCGCTCTTGCCTCCCTAGCCCTGCTGGGCGCCTGCGCTGGGTGGGCGCAGCCATTCCGCCTCACCGTTCTGCACACCAACGACATGCACGCCCACTACCTGCCCACCAAGGTGAACGGCGAGGAGCTGGGCGGCTACAGCCGAATGGGAACGCTCATTGAGCAGCTCCGCGCCGAAAGCGTGAACCCCATCCTGCTGAACGGCGGCGACACCTTTCAGGGCACATTCCTCTTCAACACCTATCAGGGCCTGGCCGACCTCGCCGTGATGAACGCCCTGGGCTTTCAGGCGATGGCGGTGGGCAACCATGAATTCGACCTCGGCCCTGCCCCCTTGGCCGAGTTCGCCAAGCGCGCCCAGTTCCCCCTGCTCGCGGCCAACCTTGACGTCAGCGCAGAGCCGCTGCTCAAGGACCTCATCAAGCCCAGCACCGTGCTCACGGTGGCGGGCGAGAAGATCGGCGTCATCGGCGCCATCACCCCCGACACCCCCTTCATCAGCTCGCCCGGCGACAACGTGAAGTTCCTGCCGCTGCAGGAGAGCCTCCAGACGGCCATCGACGACCTGCAGGCCAGCGGCGTGAACAAAGTGATCATGGTGAGCCACTGCGGCGTGGACGTCGAGCGTGAGCTGGCCCGCCAGCTTCGGGGCATCGACCTCATCGTTGGCGGCCACAGCCACACCCTGCTGGGCAAGATTGCCGGAGCGCAGGGCGTCTATCCCATCCAGACCTTCAACCGCGACGGCCACCGCGCCCTGGTGGTGCAGGCCTGGGATTGGGGCAAGGTTGTCGGCCGCATCGAACTCGAGTTCAACAAGGCCGGGCACCTGATTTCCTGGGACAAGGAAGGCCCCGTGCCCGTCACGGCCAGCCTGCCCGACCATCCCCTCATCGCCAGCATGATCGCCGCCTTTGAGCGCCCGATGGCCGAGGCCAAGAACCGCGCCGTCGGCTCGGCTGAAGGCGCCGTAGAGCGCGGCAATGCGCGGTCGGGCGAATCGGCAATGGGCAACCTTGTGGCCGACGCCATTCTCGAACAGCTCCGCCAAAGCGGAGCGGTCGTCGCTCTGATGAACGGCGGCGGACTCCGCGCCGACCTCCCGGGCGGAACCCTGACCTATGGCCAGCTCATCGAAGTGATGCCCTTCGCCAACACGCTGGTCGTGCTCGACCTCACCGGAGCCGAGCTGAAGCAGGCGCTGGAGCACGGCGTGAGCACCCTGCCCCAGACCAGCGGAGCCTTCCTGCACGTGAGCCGAGGCTCCAGCTATGTCATCAACATCGACCAGCCGGCCATGGACCGCCTGAGCGATATTGTCGTGGCGGGCGAGGCTTGGCGGGCGGATGCGGTCTACCGAACCGCGCTGCTCAGCTTCACGGCCAACGGCGGAGACAACCACCAGGCTCTGAAGGCTGCCCAAGGGCGGCGGCTCGACACCGGGTTCCTCGATGTGGATGCCCTGGTCGAATTCGTTCGGCGAAGCAGCCCCATTGCGCCCAAGCTGGAAGAGCGCATTTCGGTGGCCTACGGCGCCAGCGCCCGCTGAAGGGCGGCGGCGATGCGGGCGCTTTCGGGCGCGGCTTTCACAGCCGTGCGCAGGAAGCGCCCGTCAAAGCGCGGGCTCAGCGAGGAGCAGTCCCTCAGATGCACTCCCTCCGCCGCGCAGGCCGCGCAGACTTCCTCTGCGCGAGGCTCGTGCAGCTCGAACATCAGATAGTTGGCGCGGCTGGGGAAAATTCTTTTTACTCCCGGAATCGCCTTGAGCTGAACGGCCGAGGCGTCGCGCAGTTCGGCGGTCTCGGCAGCGCGGGCGGCATAGTAGTCGGGGTCGCCCAGGGCCTCCACGGCGGCAAGCTGAGCGATGAGGCCAAGCGCCCAGGGCGGGCTCTGCTCTTGGATGCGCTGAACC
>JBGSIR010000143.1:0-4280 GCA_041742415.1 Fimbriimonadaceae bacterium
CTTCGGCGATGACTTCCTCAAGCGTCGCGGCATGGCTGAGCACCGCGCCGGTGCACGTGGCGTCGCCGATGGTGCGGAAGCGCACGGTCTGCAGGCTCGGCTCTTCGCCGGGCAGGAGCTGGATGAAGGGAGTCTCAGCCAGCAGCGTGCCTCGGCGGTCGAAGACCCGCCGCTCGTGGCTGAAGTAGATGCTCGGGACTTCGATGCCCTCCAGCGCGATGTACTGCCAGACATCCATCTCGGTCCAGTTGCTGATGGGAAAGACGCGGAAGTGCTCGCCGGGGGCTTTGCGGCCGTTGTAGATGCTCCACAGCTCAGGCCGCTGGCGTCGGGGCTCCCATTGGCCGTGGGCATTGCGGTGGCTGAAGATGCGCTCTTTGGCGCGGGCCTTCTCCTCGTTGCGGCGGCCTCCGCCCAGTGCGCAGTCGGCTTGGAGGCGCTGGATGGAGTCGAGCAGGGTCACCGACTGCAGGCCGTTTCGGCTGGACTCCGGCCCGTGCTCTTCGGCAGCCCGGCCCTGGTCGATGGACTCTTGAACCGAGCCGACTTCCAGGCGGCAGCCGAGGCGCTCCACCAGGCGGTCGCGGAACTCGATGGTCTCGGGAAAGTTGTGGCCGGTGTCGATGTGGAGCAGCGGAAAGGGGATCGGCCCGGGGTGAAACGCCTTGCGGGCGAGGTGGACCATGACGATGGAATCCTTGCCGCCAGAAAAGAGCAGCACGGGCCGTTCGAACTGGCCATAGACCTCGCGGAGGATGTGGATCGACTCCGACTCGATGACGCGCAGATGGCTGTCCGGGTGGGCGATCATGGCGGTCCTCAGCGCTTTTTGGACTTGCGGCGGCGGGGCCGGGCCAGGCGAGAGGCGCCAAAGACCATGCCCAGAGCGGCCAGCGCAGGCGCGGCCTTCTCCACCACTTCCATGCCCTTCAGCGCGGCGTCGTCCACCTGCGAAAGCAGGCCCTTGGCGCGCACCGAGGCGTCGTCGCCAATGTTCTCGGCCTTGGCGGCGAGGCTCTTCACATGATCAATGGCTTCACTCACCTTCTTTCGCTGTCCGCGCAGGAAGAGCCAGCCATCAATCGCGGCGAAGGTCAAGACCGCCAAGAGGACGAAGCCAAAGAAGACGCCGAGCAGAGCGACGGCAAAGAAGGCCCCGCTCAGGGAAAACCACCAATCGGGAGCGCTCATCTCACTATTCTGCCTTTCAAGGTCACCGTTCTTCTCGGCGGCAGGGTCACTCGGGCCTCGTGGCGGCCGTTTTTCGACTCAATCGTCAAGCCGTCCAGCTCCAGGGCGACTCCCCAAAGCCCCTTCAGTGTGAGCCGGGCCGCCGCCGGTTTGTCTGAAGGATTTTCGATGTCGATCTCCACCGAGCGCATGTCGGGCGCCGCCTTCAGCCGCTTGATGCAGCCAAAGCTGAGGTGCGCCTCCAGGCCGAGCTGGCGGACGATGACCTTGCGGCCCACTCCGTCGCAGGGCTCCACTTGGAAGCCGGATTCGTCGGCCATGAACCGGCCGCCAAAGACGAAGGAGTCGGCGCCCCGATTGGGCAGCACATAGGCGCCCACCCCGCGCAGATAGTGGAAGAAGCCAAGGCCTGAGCTGCCCGTGAAGGGGTTGAAGCCCGCGTGGCGGCTGCTGCCGTCAGGGCAATAGCTCATGCTGGCGGCGCCATCCTCGGCCCGCACCAGCGCCCAGGGGCCCATCATGCCGCTGAAGGCCAGGCGCATCACGGCTTCGGGCACGACAAGGTAATCGCGGTCGAGCTGCTGGAAGAAGATGAGGCTGTTGGGGATGGTGGTTTGGCCGAGGCAGACTTCCCCGCGATCCTGAAATGCATTGAGCGGGCTGGAGTCGGCGCCATCCCAGCTTCGCTTGTCGCTGCCCGCCCACCACCAGCTCGGGCTGAGGGCGCGGGCGGCAAAGGCGCACCGGGCGATGCGCTCCATGGCTTCGTCGTTGCGGGTGAGCAGCGCGGCCTGGAACACCTCGGCCATGCCGCTGGTGTCGAGGGCGCTTTCTCCGGCGAAGGGCGACTTGAGCCGCATCAGCTCGGCAGCCTTGCCCATAGCCAGCTCCTCCAGCTTGGCGGCTTCGGCGGTCAGGCCTTCGCGGGCGAGGTCTTCGATGAGGCCATGGATCTCGTTGAAGCCCAGCAGGCCAACCGTGCGCACATAGCAGCGCCAGCCGAAGGCGAAGAGGGCCTCCCAGGTGCGGGCGGCGCGCATCAGATAGACGCGGGGCTTCTGCGAAAGCTCGCCATAGCTGGTCGCGATGCGATAGAGCGAGTGATGAAAGTTGGCGACGTGGGGGTAAGTGAGCGGACGGCCAAAAGCGACGCCGCTGCCCGTGGGCACGTTCAGGCTGCTGGCCACCGCTCCGGAGGCCGGGTTTTGAATCCAGCGCGGGATGAACTCCTCGAAGCAGGCCTCCAAAGCGGCGATCTGGGCGCGGTCGGGATAGATGGCGTTCTTTTCCGCCAGAAAGAGAGCGTCGGCGAGGCCCGATTCGACTCCGGACGACTCCGCGAACTCCTCGGGGGTGTTGACCACCTCATCGCGGAAGATCTGCGAGAGCAGGATGGCGCCGTAGATCGGGCTGTTCCGGTCGGTCACCGCCTGGCGGCCAACGATGTATTCGGCCCGCTTCTCGATGAGCTCGCGGATGGGCCGGATGAAGCAGGCGTGCAGGGTGCACGGACGGTCTTCTTTGTCGCGGAACTTGATGTCGAGCGGGCCGGCGTCCTTGGGCTGGATGTAGGCAAACGAGAGGTTCTCGTCGGTCTCAAAGTCCATCTCGGCTGGGCGGCTGAGCTCGAATTTCTTGGGCGGGTCTCCGGCAACTTCCACGGCCAGGCCGAGGTCGATTGGGGCCACCATGCCCGGAAAAGCGCGAACGGCGGGGCGGCCAAGAGCCGAGAGGGTTTCGGCGACGCCGTCTGCTTTGTCCGATTCGCACGGCACCATGCGCATGCTCACGACCATCTCCTCGCCGGATTCCAGCACGCGGCTGGAGTGGCCGTTGTTCCAAGAGTCGATGCCCTCGCGCTCGATGGTGGCGAGGCTGTGCACATAGACCACCGGGATGCCCTCCCACTGGAAGGGCGTAGTGAGGCTGGCGCGGACGTGGCTGAAATACTCCCAGCCCGGCCCGATGCCGGGATAGACCAGCAGGCCGGGCGGCAGGCCCGTCATGCGCTGTGCAAAGATCCAGCTGGAGCCGCCCGTGATGCTCTTGTGAACGTAGCAGCGGGAGTTCCACAGCCGCGTCAGCTCATCATCGGACCAGCCGAAGCCGTCATAAAAGTTGTTGAATGCCAGGGGGAAGCCGAGCTCGCCAATCTCCACCGCCTTTTTGCCCTGGTTGCGGATGGTGATCTTCCATTCCACTTGCGGGATGGGCGAAGTGGCCGTGGCGGGGATTTCCGTGAATTCGCCGAGAACATCCAGCTCCTCCAGAAACGGAAACTCATAGCGAAACTTGGCGTTGGCCGTCAGGATGTCGTCGTCGTCGTCGTCATCGTCCAGCATCTCGGCGCGAACGTTTCGGCTGACCGCCCAGGGGTCATCCTGATTAGACCGGACGCCGATGAGAATGGTGCCGGGCAGATAGTCCTCGCCGGACTCCTCGCCGAACCGAACAGGCGGAAGGATGAACTGAAAGTCTTCGCCCTCTTCGGCGCGGGTGGGGTCCGATGCCCAGAGCTGAGTAATGCGCCCGCCCGGGCCGAACTCCATGGAAATGTAGGCGCCGGTAAATTCGCCGCGCTCGTCTTCGAAGGGATCCATCGAGCGACTTGAGAGTACCAGCACGGGATAATAGAGAGATGGCGAGGCGAGTGACGGCTTTTGCGGCAGCGGGCTGCCTGAGTGTGGGGCCGGAGGCCATCGCGCTGCTCTCAGAGGGCTCGGCCGAAGATGAGATTCGGCTCTGCGACGGCCACCCCGAACGGCTCGATCTGGCCTTCCAGCTCTTTCAGGCACTCGTGGAGCGCGTGCCCGTCCGCCCTCGGGTGCGGGCAAGTGGTTCGCTTTCCGAAGCACTTGACGGCTGCACTCACGCTCTGTTGAGCCTGGAGGGTCAGGCCGCCCGGCGGCTGATTCCTTCGCCTCCCGAAGAAGCTGAGATTGAAGACCCCGAGGAGGTCTATGCCGGTGACATGAACCGGCCCACCCCGGCCGCCCAGCTCAGCCCCGCCACCCGCGCGATGATGAACCGGCCTTACGCCGACCTTTCCGAGGTCGAAGCGATCCGCCGTGCGCTCGGCGAGGCATCCC
>JBGSIR010000144.1:0-2580 GCA_041742415.1 Fimbriimonadaceae bacterium
GCGGCGCTGACCGCTGGAGCGGCGGGGCTGGCGTGGTGGATGACCAGCCGGGCGTGGGCGCAGGCTTCGTTCCAGACCGAGGAGGCGCACGACAATGTGCTCGTGGTCATCTTTCTGCGCGGCGGCGCCGACGGCCTGAACGTGGTGATCCCGACGGGCGAAGACGAGTACTACCGTCAGCGCCCCACGCTGGCCATCAAGCGAAAAGACAGCCTGGCTCTGGATGACTTCTATACGCTTCATCCGGCGCTCAATCCGATTCAGAGCCTGTTTGAGTCGGGTGAGCTGGCCGCCGTGCAGGCGGTGGGCTCACAGGACCAGACCCGCTCGCACTTTGAGGCGATGGCGGCGATGGAGAAGGGCTTAGCCGACACCACCGAAGCGGACGCGGGGGGCTGGCTGGCCCGGCATATCCTGGCGACGCCGGGGCGAAACACTCCACTGCGGGCGGTGGCGCTCAGCTCGACGATGCCGGACTCCTTGATGGGCGCGCTCTCGGCGCTGGCGGTGCCGAGCATGGCGGAGCACCGGCTGAGGGTGGAGAGCGAGGCGATGAAGGAGCGGCTGAAGCAGCTCTATTCGCGCGGCGACGACGCCATCAGCCAAGCGGGGCGCGACACGATGCAGGTGCTGGAGGCTTTGAACCGGACGGACCCGGCGAGCTACCGGCCCGAGAACGGCGCGCAGTATCCGGAGACGCCCTATGGGCAGGCTTTGCGGGAGACGGCGTTCCTCATCAAAGGCGGCTTCGGGCTGGAGACCGCGTGCCTAGACATGGGCATCTGGGACACGCACGTGGCTCAGGGCGCGGTGGACGGCTGGATGGCGGGGATGCTGGGCGAGCTGGCGCAGGGCATTCAGGCGCTGATGAAGGACCTCGGCGCCGAAGGCAAGCGGACGACCGTGCTGGTGCAGACCGAGTTTGGGCGGCGCATCGACGAGAACAGCGGGTTTGGCACCGACCACGGGCGGGCCAGCTTTATGTTCTTGGCGGGCGGAGGCGTGAAGGGCGGCAAGGTCTATGGCGATTGGCCGGGCATGAGGCCGGAGGATCTGGAGGGGCCGGGCGACCTGCGGGTGACCACGGACTACCGATCGGTGCTGGCGGAGATTCTGGCCAAGCGATTGGCCTCGCCGGATGCGGCGGCGATATTCCCGGGCTTCCGGGGCGGGCCGCTCGGCATTCTTCAGGCTGGCTGAACGAAAAGAGGCGGGCATTTCTGCGTCTACAATAAGCAGAGATGCTCGCCCTAGCCGCTGCCGTCCTCGCCCCAACCGCCGAGCCGATTGAGCTGCTGCGGACGTTTCGCGCCGGCGAGACGCTGAAGTATCAGGTCCGGTCTCACCTGCAGGTGGAGCAAAAGGACATCCAGATGGGCTTTTTTCTGCCCAGCGATCTGGACATCAATTACGACGCGACGATCCGCGTGACCGAGCTGAAGGAGGAGGGCTTTGCGGACGTGATTTATTCGCGGCCGACGATGACCATCATTGATGGCGAAACCGCTGACAGCCCGCCGAAAAGCACGACAGAAAGGGCGAACATTCGTGCCCAGATGACGCTTTCGCCCATTAACGAGCTGACGGGAGTCAAGGAGCTTTCGAACGCCAGCCCGATGCCGTTCCGCCGCACCGAGCGGCTGGCAATGCTCACGGAGGCGGTGGGCGCGCGCATGGCTCAGCCGGCGCTGCCGTTTGTGGATGAGCTTTACCGGCTCTGCCTGTTTGTGGGGTCGATCGATTCTTCGCTGGAGCTCTCGCCGAAGCTGCCGTTTGAGGAAGTGGCCGTGGGCGACACCTGGAAGCGGACGGTGAGCTACACCCCCCAGCGGCTTAAGGGAACCAACCGCACGGTGGTGCAGAGGCTGGACGCCACCTACACCTATGACGGCATCAAGACCAAGGCCGGAAAGCGGGTGCATCAGGTGACGGGCAAGATCACGATGAACTCGGACGCGGCTTCGCTGCTGAACAGCATGATGGGAGTCACAGCCGCAGAATCGGGTGTCACTGGCCTTCCGATGAAGCTGGACGCAACAATCGTCTTTGATCTGGACGAGAAGACGCTGACGACTCTGCGGGCCGAAGCGAACGCCAAATCGAGCTGGCAGCTGCTGACCACCAGGACGGCGGGCCCGGCGATTGAGGAGCGGTTGACGGGCCGCACCCGGCTGACGCTGGCACAATAGGCGTGTGGCGGCGGCTTCGAAGCTGAAGATCAACCGGAATCATCTTTGGGCGCTGGCCGTTTTTGCGGCCACGCTCCTCATTCGTCTGCCCGGCATGGGCTGGGGGCTGCCGAATGAGAATCAGGCGTTCAGCCTGCATCCCGATGAGCCGGTGGTGCAGATCTACAGCCAGCAGGTGAACCCGGCGCAGGGCGACTTTACGCCGGGCTTTTACAACTACGGCACGCTGGGCCTGACGGTGAACAGCGTGGCGATGCGGATGGCGGACGCCTATGGTCCGAACCCGGAGACCGACCCGGCGGGCCACAGCGCGACGCAGCTTTTGGCGGGGCGCATGGTTTCTGCCCTGGCCGGGGCGGGGCTGGTGATGGGGCTCTGGCAGTTTTTGCGG
>JBGSIR010000145.1:0-7872 GCA_041742415.1 Fimbriimonadaceae bacterium
CAAGCTGAAGAAGGTGCCTGCGCTGGAGCAGCGCCTGGCCGTGCGCCACACCCTGCGCCCGCTCACCGAAGCGGCGGCCGGGGAGATGCTGCTGCATCGCCTGCGCGTGGCCGGATATGCCCGCGAGGTGCACCCCTTTGACGAAGAGGCCATCCACAACCTCCACCAGTTTTCCGATGGCGCGCCGCGCCTGATCCTTCAGATGGCGGACAACGCCCTCTTGATGGCCGCCGCCCGGCGGCTGGACCGCATCCGCGGTGAATTTGCCTATGAGGTGGCCGCAAGCCACTTGGGAGAGGCTGCATGAACCTTGCCGACGCCATCCGCCGCGCCTCTGGCGCCGAATCGAGCCCTGCCGCCGCACCGGCTATGCCAGAGCCCGCATTTCAATCGCCCTTGCCCGAGCCGCCCCAGGTGAACTCCGGCAACGTTGTTCGCCTGGAGCTCTTTTTGAGCAGCGAGCAGATGGCTGTGATGCTGAAATCGCTCCTCGCAGGCCAGCACTCAATTTTGACTCTGCGCGAAGCGGCGGCCTATCTCCGCATTCCGCAGTCCACCTTGGCCGATTTGGCCGAGGCCAACGAAGTGCCGGGCGTGAGCCTGGATGGCCGCTGGCGCTTCCCCAAAAACAGTTTGGATGATTGGCTCATCGCCAATTCCTCCGCTTCGGAATCCGAATTCCAAGACCCTCAGGACCAAGAGAATGTCGCTTAGCTTCTTCAAGAAAAAGACGTACGTCGGGCTGGACATTGGCTCCAGCACCATTTCGGCGGTTCAGATCGAGCCGGCCGGCGGGGGCTGGAGAGTCTCGCGCAGCGCCGTTGCGGAAACCCCGGAAGGGGCAGTGCGCGACGGCATTGTCACCGATCCCGACGCGGCGGGCATGGGCATCAAGGCGGCGCTTCGACAGGGCCGCATCAGCGCCACTTCGGCGGTGATCGGCGTGAGCGGAGGCACCGTGATTGTGCGCACCGTGCGCATTCCGAAGATGCCCGAAGCCACGCTGCGAAAGTCCATCAAGTTTGAGGCGGGCCGATATGTGCCCAGCAGCATCGAAGACAGCTTCATCGAATTCGAGATCATCGGCGACGCGGCCGACGGCGAGATGGATGTCCTGATCGTGGCCGCTCCCCGCGAGCTGGTCGAGAGCCGGGTCCGGGCCTGCGAGCGGGCTGGACTTGAAGTTGAGATCGTGGACATCGAGGCCTTTGCCATGTTCCGCGCGCTCATCGAAGCCAGCCAGGACGCCAGCCTGGGCGCCGAGACCATCGCCGTGATCGACGTCGGCAGCGGCGCCACGACGGTGAGCGTGGTTTCGCACGGCGTCTTTGCCATGACCCGGTCGATTCCCTTGGCGGGCTCCACGTTCACCGAAGCCCTCAAGACGCATTTCCGCCTGGGCCAGCAGGATGCCGAAGAAGGCAAGCGCCAGCTGGACCTGCTGCACCTTTTGAACAAGGATTTGGCCGCCGAAAATGCGCCGCTCCGAGTTCTTCAGCCGCATGTGGATGAGCTGGTGCGCGAGATTCGCCGCTCGCTCAACTATTACCAGTCTCAGCAGACCGAAGCCGGCCGCACCAATCCCGTGGCGCGCATCGTGCTCTCGGGCGGCGGAGCCCAGATGCAGGGCCTAGCCCAGTATTTCGAGCATCGCCTGGGCATGCCGGTTTCGGCAAGCGGCATCTTTGACAACACCCAAATCGACTTGGCCCCCGAGGCCGAGGATGCGGGCCTGACCCTTTCTGTCGCAGCCGGCCTCGCCATGAGGCCCTACGCCAAAACGGCCTGACGAGCCCATAGGAGACCCAACCATGCCATTCATCAACCTGATCGAAGAGCAGCGCCAGGCCGTGCGAAAGCGCGAGCGCCAGCTGCGCGTGATGGTGCTGGGAGTCTTGGGCATCGCCGCCCTCGCCTTCCTCACCGCCGGCTACTTCACCTTTGAGGCCGTTCGGCTGCGCATGCAGATCGGCGAGCTCCAGGCTAAGAAGACCCGCCTGCAGCCCACTATGGACGCCCTCGCGGCTGCCCAAGAGGAAGAGGGACGCCTTGGCCCCCGCATCAAGACTCTGGAATCGGCGGTGGAGGACACTGGCCGCTGGACCGACGTTCTGGCTTATCTGGCCTTGAACACGCCCGACAATTTGACCTTGAATGCGCTGCGGAGCACTCCGCCCAGCGCGACCGAGCCGGTGACGGTGAGCTTCCAGGGCCTCAGCGCCAACCAAGAGACGGTGGGCGCCTATATCGTGCGGCTGGAAGCCAACAAGGAGCTGGTGGACACCCAGCTTCGCTTCACCCAAGAGCAGCTCGACGGCACAAAGAAGTCGATTCAGTTTGAGGTGGCCGCGGTGCTGGAGGGAACGATTCCCCCGGCCATTGACCCCAACGCCCCGGTGGAGGAAGGAGCATGAGACGAGGACCGAACCCCCGCATGATCGCCATTCTGGCGGCCGCATCGATTCTTTTGGGCGGCGGAGCCATCTATCTGCAGCACTCTGCCAAAGAAGAGGCTCAGGCAGAGCTGAACGTTCTTCAGTCGGAAGTGCCGGATGAAGATCAGCTCAATGCCGACCTCGCGGCGGTGCAGCAGACGGTGAGCCAGGCTCGCCAGCGGCTGGCCCACCTCGAAAGCGCTGTCCCCAGCGCGGCCTATGTTCCCACGCTTCTCAAGGAGATTGAGATGCTTGGCCTGGCCAGCAGCCTGGAAGTGACCGGCGTTCGGCCCGTGCCGATCGTGGCCGCTCAGGTGGACCCCAACGCCCCGCAGGAGGCCAAGCCTTATCAGGAGATCGAGATCGATCTTACGTGCAAGGGCGAATACGCCGCCGTGCAGGCGATGCTGGAGGGCCTCAAGAAGTTTCCCAAGATCATCGGCGTGCGAACGCTGGAGATGACGCCTTTCACCCGTGAGCGCAGCAGCTCCTACGACTATCTGGACGTCCGCCTTCGCATCCGCGCTTTCGTCTTCCCGACCGAAGCCGCCCAGGCACAAACGGCCTCCACAACGGCCCCGACGCCCGGAGACGCCTAAGATGAACAAGAACAAGAAGCAGACCATCATCATCGCTGCGCTGGGAGTTGTCCTCCTGGCCGTGGGCGCCTTCCAATTTGTTGGCCTCAGCCAGCCCATCGTGGTGGAGGAGCCGGCAGGAGAAGCAGGCTCCGACGGCGAGACCGCTGCCCCTGCTGGCGCGGTTGCGGCGGCGGAGCCCGCCAAAACCCCCGAGCAGGCCGAAGCGGAGCGCAAGATGCTGGAAGAGCAGATTGAAACCATCCTTGCCGCCACGGTGACCCCGCGCGATCCGTTCCGGCCCAAGGGCGCGGTCTCCGTTCAGACTCCCGGCGCCCCTTCTGCGGCCGTGCCGGAGGCTCCCCGAGTGGTGGGCAATGGCGCTGCGCCTCCTGTGGATGCTCCTCGGTCCCGCCGAAGCGCTTCGCCGAGCTACCCCGATTTGGCGGTCTTCGACCCCTTCGGTGCGCCATCTGGCCCAGGAGTTTTGCCTCTTCCGGGCGCTCCGGCAGGCGGAATCAAGGCTCCGGGGGGCTCCCCCGCAGAAATACCTAACGAACCGAGCTACAAAGTGGCGGGTGTGATCGTCGGTAAGACACGGATGGCTATCGTCGAGGACTCGAACGGCAATCAAAAGCTGGTCAAGGAAGGCGACGCCATCGACGGCAAGAAGACAATCGTCGGCATCGATTCCGGACGCGTGAGCGTGCGGGAAGATGGAAAGACGAAGGTCATCAAGCTGGAGGAAGAGAAGCGTTGACACTGATTCGCGGGTTCGCCATGGCGGCCGCTGTGCTTTTAGGCACAGCGGCTTTCGCCATTCGAGATGGAAAGCTGGACCGGATTGACATCCGGAAGACAGCCTCCGGCTTGGACATTCTGGTGATGGGGCAGTCGCTTCCTGAGCCCAAGACTCAGGCGATGCTGAATGGCACGTCCTTCATGGTCGACTTCGATGCCGACCTGACGAACGGGGCCAAGATGGAGCGCATCAACCATTCCGGAGTTCGATATGCCGAGCTGGTTTGGTACGGCCGCCGCCCGCCGCGCGCCCGGCTTCATTTGAAGCTGGACCGCGCCATGCAGCCAGAGATCAGGTCGGCCGAAGGCGGCTGGCTGATTCGCTTCACTGCGTCCGGCGCCCGCGGGGCAGTCCTGCCGGATCCTTCCCAGCCGATGACTCCTCCTGTCGGCCCAGTCAGCACGGTTTCTGATGAGGACCGTCGCGCCATGGAGCAGGCCGTTCAAGACCTGGAGCGCGGAGTGTTCACCCCGGCGCCGGCCCCTCGGCCGACGGCCAACGCGGGCGGTCCGCTTCCTCTGCCGACCGTTGAAGCCATTGTCACGGCCCCTCCGGCTGCAACGGTGGGAGCCATGGCCCCCGCCGCGCTTGTCCAAGACGGCCAGAAGGTCACCGTTGATTTCGTCAACGCCGACATCGTCCAGATCGTCAAGGCGCTCAGCTTGGAATCAGGCTTTAACGTGATTGCCGCTCCGGACGTGAGCCCTTCCGACAAGCCGATGCGGCTCACCGTGAGCCTCCAGAATGAATCTCTGGAGAACGCGCTCGGCCTCATCACCGGCATCGCCCAGCTTCGCTACACCCGCATCGGCCGCACCTTCATCGTCACCCGACGGGAGAATTTTGAAGAGGCGCTGGCCGGCATTGTCCAGAGCTCCAGCGAGCGCATGCGCACGAATGTTGTGCACGTGATGAGCGGACAAGGCCAGCAGATTCAGCGCGCCGTGCAGGCGGTGTTCCCGAACACCGGACGCGGCGGCTACTATCAGGTCATCCTTCCCTCCGCCCGAGATGGCGCGGCTCCGGCTGTGCCCACCGAGGCAGGCGCCGGACCGATGACTGGCATCATGGCTCCCCCGATGGGCGGCGAGCGGCAGGGCCAGGCTCCCAAGGCCGATGCCAAGACGGGCCAAGAGCCGGTCTTCTATCTGATCGTTGTGGGTGAAGAGGCCCGCGTTGATGAGGTGAGCGAATATGCCCGCCAGCTCGACCGGCAGATCATCCAAGGCTACGAAGAGGCTCGCGGTGAGGACATGGGCACGGTCGTCGTGCCAATTGTCAGCTCCAAGACCGAGCAGATCAAGAGCCTGCTGCAGCGCCACCTGGCCGAAAATCCTCGCCGGGACATCTTCCAGTTCAGCGAAGGCTCCCTCCAGGAGCTGAGCGAAGGCGACATCGCCACCTACTACATGATGATGGTCGGCCCGAAGTCGGAGCTCGACCGCCTGGCCGCCTACGCCAAGGCCCTCGATGAGAGCCTCTGCGAAGTCGCGGGCATTCCCTACACTCCCGAAGACCGTGAGCGCTTCTATGAAGTGCTGGACCTGCGATTTTTGGAGCCTATCGTAGCCGAGCAGGATCTCAAGAACCGCATTCGCGGCCTCTATGTGACTCTGGTCCCCGACCCAGTTTGGCCTGGCCTCACCGGCGAAGACGAGGGCCAGAAGACCGAGGCGCCGACCGACCCGAACTCGCCCGAAAAGGCGGGGCAGGCCGAGAGCCAGACGTCCAAACTGAACCGAGCGGTAGGCCGCGAGCCCATGAAGCTGATGGTGCGCGGCACCCGAAGCGCCATCAACGAGGCCAAGCAGTACCTCTCGCAGATCGACGTGGCCTATAAGCAGGTTGCGCTCCAGATGCAGGTTGTGGAAATCCGCAAGTCGGACGCCCTTCAGCTCGGCCTTGACTGGACGCTGCTCACCACTGGTCCCCTTCGGTTCTTCAATATGAGCCAGGGCGGCGGCACACCGGGCACACCAGGCACCATCGGCCTCGAAGACCAGCGCGGCATCTACACCAATCAGCTGCAGGCGACCATTGACGAGCTTGACGGGGCGCTGAAAGTGCTCTCGGTGCCGAACACCTTCGTGCGGGACGGCGGCCAAAGCGAGATCTTCGTGGGCGACACCATTCGCTACATTGAGTCGATTCAGTCGACCCAAAACGGCGTTCAGGTGCAGACCAAGGATCTCGATGTGGGCATCAGCCTGCAGGTTCGTCCCCGCGTCGGCGCCGATGGAAACATCGCCATGCAGCTCTTCGTCAACTCCAGCCTCCTCAACCGGTTCGATTCGGTGCCGGGCGGCGGCCAGCTCCCGCAGACCAGCGAGCGCCGGCAGACCACGGAGTTCGGCATGAAGAGCGGCGAGATGATCGCCCTCGGCGGACTCATCCAGGACATCGACCGCAACACAGTCTCTGGAATCCCGATCCTGAAGGACCTGCCCATCATCGGCAAGCTCTTCAGCCGCACCACCACCAGCCGCGACCAGACGAGCCTCGTGTTCTTTATCACGGCCACCGAGGTGACGGATTCCAATCGCGAAACCGCGGCCGACCCCCGGCTCCGACCCGCCGACCCGACGGGCCGCACCAAGGTCAAGATCGGCGGCTAAAGCCCGCCCGCAACCCGCGCAGACCGCCGCTCCTCCCCAACCGGGAAGGGCGGCGGTTTTTGCTTGCCGGGGCCGGGATAATGGGGCCGTGAGAGCAGATGAAGCGCCGGTTTGGTCGGTGAGAGTGCGCCATGAAGGCCCTGCCCGCGCTTCGGCTTTTGCCGACCAGGCCAAGGTGACGCTGAGCCCCTTCGACGGCCTGCAGAGCCGGGGCGACCTCGCCAACCCCATCCAGCTCACTCTTGCCGCCGCAGCTTCTGAAATCATGGGCGCTCTGCTGCGGGAGGCCAGCCGGCGGCGGTGGCTGGTGGATGGCGTGGAGGCGCAGGCCAAAGCCACACTCTCGGGGGTCATGGCGGCGGTGGGCGTGCAGGGCGAGGATGGACCCAGCCAATTCGAATCGATTCGAATCCAGCTTTCGATGGCGGCGGATGCCGATGAGGCGGAGCTGCAGGTCGCTTTTGAGGCCGCGCTGCTCAGGTGCCCTGTGTGGCAGACCCTGAAAAAAGGCTGCGAAGGCCAGGCTCTTTTGCGAACCCTATAGAGGTTTCGGGCATTATGGAGGTCGTAGCCATGAGCGCAAACCCCTACCGCCTGTCCGATGCTGACCTTGAGCTCTTGAGCGCTCTTGACCCGATTGCAGAGGGGGTGATTGCCGAGCAGGCTCCCGACGTGGACGCGGAGGGCCGCTTCCCCCAGGCCTCCATGAGCGCGCTGGCGCAGGCTGGTTTTTATGGCCTGACGATTCCCGCAGAAATGGGCGGCAAAGGCGCCTCTCTGCGCACCGCCGCGGCCGCCGTGGACCGCATTGCCCAAAAGTGCCCGTCCACCGCCATGGTCTATCTGATGCACCTCTGCGGAGTGCAGGCGTACCTGGCAGACTCCACAAAGCGAGCGGGAGAGCTGACGGCCGCCGCCGCCGGAAACCACCTCACAACCCTGGCCTGGAGCGAAAAAGGGAGCCGCAGCCACTTTTGGGCTCCGGTGAGCAAGGCCGACGAATCGAACGGCGGCATCAAGCTGAACGCCGAAAAGAGCTGGGTGACCTCTGCGGGCATCGCGGATGGCTATGTGGTGACCACGGGCGTGGAGCCCGAAGGCATCGACCTCTTTTATGTGGCGAAGGATGACGCCGGATTTGAAGTTGCCGGGCCATGGAACAGCATGGGCATGCGCGGAAACGCCAGCGCTCCGATGACCCTGACGAACGCCCCGATGAGTGATGACCGCCGCTTGAACGAGCGCGGGCAGGCTTTCGGCGTGATGATGGGCAATGTTCTGCCCCAGTTCGCCACCGGCAACGCCGCCGTTTCGATCGGCGCCAGTGAAGCCGTGACCCAAGCCACCGCAGGCCACCTCACCGCATCGAAGCTCCAGCACCTCGGCCAGTCGCTCGCCGACCTGCCCAACCTCCGCGCCCGCCTGGCGCAGATGCGCATCGA
>JBGSIR010000146.1:0-4028 GCA_041742415.1 Fimbriimonadaceae bacterium
ATCTCAGCGTGGGCGACCGGCAGGACCCGCTGGAGGTGCGCTGGCGAAACATCCGCATCCGCGAAATCGGCGTGGCCTCGGCCATGCCCGCAAACGCCACGCCGCTGATGGAGGGACCCGAGGCTCTGGCGAAATGGACCCGGCGCGGCAGCAATGGCGGCCCGGCGGGCTGGATCTGGAGCGACGACGCCTTCCAGGTCGTCCCCGGCCAAGGCGACATCATGACCCGCCAAACCTGGCGCGACCAAGAGGTCTATCTGGAATTCATGGTGGACGACAACGGTGCCTCCGGCCAAGGCAACGGCAACAGCGGGCTCTATCTGCAGGGCCGCTACGAGATTCAGATCCTCAACTCCGCCCCGCGCGCGCCGAAAGACGACGAGTGCGGCGGAATCTATAAGGTCGCCGCGCCCGCCTTCGCCATGGCCAAGCCCGCCGGCCAGTGGCAGAGCTACCACGTCATCTTCCGCGCCCCCCGCTGGGCCAACGGCCAGAAGGTGCAGGACGCGGTGATCACGGCCTGGCACAACGGCGTCCTCATCCACTCCCGCCAGCGGGTGCCCGATGGCACCACGGCGGGGGTTTCGGAAGGCCTCGAAAATGGCCCGATCCTTCTGCAGGACCACGGCAACACCATCCGCTTCCGCCGCGCCTGGGTGCGCGAGCTGTAAGGGAATCAGTCCAAAAGCTGCCGCGCGTAGGCGTCGGGCTCAAAATCGCGCAGATCGTTGGGCCCCTCGCCCACGCCAATGAGCTTGATGGGAATGCGGACTTTGTCCCAAACCCCCAGCAGCGCCCCGCCGCGCGCGGTGCTGTCCAGCTTGCTCAGCACGAGGCCCGTGACCCCGGCCGCCTCGGAGAACTGCTCAGCCTGGCGGACAGCGTTTTGGCCGGTGTTGGCGTCCAGCACCAGCAAAACCTCGTGGGGGGGCGAGCCGAGGGATTTTTCGGTGATTCGCCGCACCTTGGTCAGCTCGTTCATCAGCTCTGCTTTGGTGTGCTGGCGGCCGGCGGTGTCGCAGAGCACGAAGTCGGCCCCGGTGGCCTTGGCCCGCTGGATGGCGTCGAAGATGACCGCTCCGCTGTCGGAGCCGGGCTTCTGCTACACGATCTCGGAGCCGGTGCGCTGGGCCCAGATTTCGAGCTGCTCGATGGCGGCGGCGCGGAAGGTGTCTCCGGCGGCCATCACCACCTTGCGGCGGGCGCGGGTGAGCTTGTGGGCGAGCTTGCCGATGGTGGTGGTCTTGCCCACGCCGTTCACGCCAACAAAGAGATAGACCGTGGGGCCCTCCATTGCCATGTTCAGGCTGGGGTCGCCCTCCTGCTCCAGCCGCTGGCGAATCTCCTGCCGCAGCCGCTCCTTCATGCCTTCGGCGTCGGTGATCTTTTCATCGCGCACGGCCTTGCGCAGGCTGGCGAGGATCTCCTCGGTGATGGGCAGGCTGGCGTCCGCCGAGAGCAGCGCCTCTTCCAGCTCTTCATAGAGCTCGTCGTCAATGACGCCGCGCCCCATCATCTTGTCGACTTTGGCGACGAGGCCTCGGAAGAGCGGCATGGGCAGATTATGGCGGGCGGGGCTAGGCGAGGCCGAGGCGGGCCAGGTCCTCGGCGGGCTCGGAGATCGAGCACGAGCCGATGCCGCCAAAGAGGTCCATTGCCCCGGCGTCTTCGGCCTGCTCGATGCTGAGCTCAAAGCCCGCCATGCGGAGGCGGCGGTCGGAAATCTCCATACCGTCGGCGCTGTCGACCAGCAGAATCTGGGCGGTTTCCGAGGCGGAAAGGTCACAGGTCCAGGCCAGCGCGGCGGCGGCGGCCACGTTCAAAAATCCGTGCCGATGCACGCCCAGCTCGGCGTCCCAGTGGCGGAGCGGCTCGTGCAGCCCGGCGGTGAACTTCACGGGAGCCTCCAGCGAGCAGGCCTGAACGATGAACCGAGCGAGCAGCTCAATGGAGGGGAAATCGGCCGCTTCGAGGCCGCCGCAGCGGGCCTTGAAGCCGATCTCCTCGATCGCGCTGGCGGCGTCCGCCATGTCGTCAGCCATCCTGGGCCCCCAGGGCAGCTCCAAGTAAACGTCAGTGTTGGCGTCCAGCAGGTCGTGCGCCTTCTTCTTCATGGCGCGGGCGGCTTCGGCGGGGCCGGCGATCTGAATCGAGGCGGCGTCCAGGCTCAGGGCCAGCTCGGCGTCTTGGGCAAAGGCCTCGGGGCCGCTCCACTTGCGCGCCACGAGCTCGATGGGTCCGTCGATCTCGTGCTTGGGCTCGAGCTTCACAGCCAGCGGCGCGCTGATGAGAAATCCGCTCATCAGCTCGCCGTGCCGGTCCTGCATCTCGGCAAACTCGTCCACGGCCTCATCCAGGCTCAGGCTGGCGGGCGGGAAGAGGCCGGCGTAATCAAAGATCCCGCCGAGCAAAAGTTCTTTCATGCGCTTATTGTGGCCCGGCGGGGCGCGGTCTGCCCGCAGGGCCAGCCGTTAGCCCAGTTGGTCCGGGTTCAAGCCTTCCAGCTCGGGGACCACGAAGAGGCCGTCTTTGCGGATGAGCCGGCCATCGAACCACACTTCCCCGCCGCCATAGTCGGCCCGCTGGATGCAGACGATGTCCCAGTGAATGGCGCTCTCGTTTCCATTGCCTCCGGGCGGCGCATAGCTGTTGCCGGGGGTGAGGTGGAAGCTGCCCGCGATCTTTTCGTCAAAGAGCGTGTCCTTCATGGGGAGCAGCACGGCGGGGTTGTATCCCAGGCTCCACTCGCCAAAGGCTCGGGCGCCCTCGTCGGTGTCCAGAATCTCGTTGAGGCGCTTCGTCATGGCGCCGGCCTCGGCCTCCACGATACGGCCATCCTTCACCACAAAGCGGATGTCCTTGAATTCTTCGCCATGGAAGAGGCTCGCGGTGTTGTACTGCACCACCCCGTTCATGCTGCCCATCACCGGCGCGCTGAAGCATTCGCCGTCGGGCACGTTGCGCTTTCCGTGGCAGCTCACCGCGCCGATGCCTTTGATGCTGAAGCTGAGATCGGTGCCGGGGCCCTTGATCTCCACGCGGTCGGTGGCGTTCATCAGGTCCACCAGGGGCCGAGCGGCCTGCTCCATGCGGGCGTAATCGACGGTGCAGACGCGGAAGTAGAAGTCCTCAAAGGCGGCGGTGGACATGCCGGCCTGCTGGGCCATGGAAGGCGAGGGCCAGCGCAGCACCACCCACTTGGTGTGGTTGACGCGGCGGTCGCTGTGCACCGGCTTGCCATAGGTTTTCGCCCAGATGCTTTGGGCCGCGGCGGGCACGTCGCCCGATTCGAACACGTTGTCCGAGCCGCGAAAGGCGATGTAGGCGGTCATCCGCTCCATCTCAAAGAGCCCGATGTCGGCCAGGGTCTGGGCGTTGGCTTCGGTCATGCAGCGCAGAAGTTGGCGCTGGACCTTGCTGCGTTCGGTCTTCACGCTCACCTGGGCGCCGGTGGCTTGGGCGGCTTCGACCAGGGCGGCGGTGGCCTCTGCGGGCAGGTCGATGGTGTGGATGAGGGCAACGTCATCGGGCCCCAGGGTGGTGGAGTGGCTGCAGAGCATCTCCGCCAGCTCGCGAACGCGCGGGTCAAGCATCGCCGGAGGCTACCCCTCGCCCATCTCGGCCAATTGGCCAAGCCGCGTCTTCATCATGGCGATGAACGGGTCGGTCTCGCCCGCCTTCCAGCCTTCCCAAGCGCCAAAGACGCCCAGGTTCTGGTCCAGCACAAAAATGTGCGGCGTGAACTTGATGCCGAAGGCCCGCTCCAGGCGCCCGGTGGGGTCCTTCAGCTGCAGAGGCGCCTCCAACGATGCGTCTGCTCCCATCATCACCACCTCCAAAGAGGCGATGCCCAAATCAGCAAGCTCCTTTTGCACCTGCGGCCAATCCTTGGCGAGCGCGCGCCCGGCCGTGGAGTCTTGATCGCAGAAGATCACCGCCAGGCCCTTGGAGCCCATCGAGGCCTTGGGGTCGATGCTGCCGGGGTCTCCGCCCGAAGGCCAGCGGCCCGCCGGCGCCCGCATGCCCGT
>JBGSIR010000147.1:0-7632 GCA_041742415.1 Fimbriimonadaceae bacterium
GAAAGCCAGGCGGCGAGGTCGGCCGACGGCAGCTGAAAGAGCGAAAGGTGCCCTGCATCCACGCCGAGGGCGGCGGCAGCCTGATAGAACGCCAGCACCCGCCGCTCGCGCTCGGAGCTGGCGGTGGGAATCAGGCACACCCGCGGCCTCGCCCGACCGGTGGAGTCGGCCAGAAACCGGTCCAGCCTCGGCGCGGGAAACTCGGAGGAGAAGCCTCCTCCGCCGATCGCGATGATCTTCATGGCCGCACTTTAGTTGTCCGAGACCAGCTGGCGCAGGTCTTCGTCATCTACTTCGCTCTTGGTGTCGGCCACCACAAGGAAGGCTTTGTAGATGTTTTCGAACCGATCATCGGCAAAGCTGAATCCGAGCTCGCTCAGCCGATGCTTGAGGCCGTGGCGGCCGCTGCGGGCGGTGAGAATGATCTCGCTCTTCAGCGCGCCCACCAGCAGGGGGTCGATGATTTCGTAGGTGGAGCGCTCCTTCAGCACGCCGTCTTGGTGGATGCCGCTGCTGTGGGCATAGGCGTTGGCGCCGACCACGGCTTTGTTGCGCTGCACCAGCATTCCGGTGTGATGGCTCACCAGACGGCTCAGCTCCAGCAGCTGCTGGGTCTTGATGCCGCTCTTGACGCCGTAGTAGTCCTCGCGAATGTGAAGGGCCACGGCGACCTCTTCCAGCGCGGTGTTCCCCGCCCGCTCGCCGATTCCGTTCACGGTGACCTCCACCTGCCGGGCGCCGCCAACGATTCCGCTGAGGGTGTTGGCCGTGGCCATGCCCAGGTCGTTGTGGCAGTGGCAGCTGAAGATGGCCTGATCGCTGTTCGGCACGCGCTCGATGAGGGCGGCAAAGAGGTTTTGGTATTCCTCGGGAGTGGCGTAGCCGGTGGTGTCGGGCACGTTGATGACGGTGGCGCCTGCATTGATGACGGCTTCGACCACGCGGCAGACATAGTCAATGTCGGCGCGGCTCGAATCCTCCATGAAGTATTCGACATCGTCCACAAAGCTGCGGGCGAGGCGAACGGCCTTGACGCCGGTCTCCAGCGCCTCGTCTGGGCTCATGCGCAGCTTGTGCTGAAGGTGGTTTTCGCTCACTCCCAGGCCGGTGTGGATGCGCGGGCGCTCGGCGCTTTTCAGGGCTTCGGCGGCCGACTCAATGTCGGCCTGGCGGGCGCGGGTGAGGCCGCAGACGGTGACGCCTTTCAGCTCACGCGCCAGGGTCTGCACGCTTTCAAAGTCGCCGGGCGAGCTGATGGGGAATCCGGCTTCGATCACATCGACTCCGGCCTCCACCAATGCGCGGCCGATTTCCAGCTTTTGGTCCAAGCTCAGGCGCACGCCTGGGCTCTGCTCTCCATCTCGAAGAGTGGTGTCAAACACATAAATGCGATTCGTCATTGAGTCGCTCCGGGGCTTGATGGCATTATACGGACCTTGCGGCCCGCCGCCGGGCCGGTAATATCAGCGACAGGCACTATGGAGACGGTGGACATCACTCTGACCGCTCGTGGAGAGCAGACGGCCATGCCGTGGATTTTTCGGCTCTGCCGCGAATTCACCTATTTGAAGAGCGTGGTCATCGTGAAGGCCAACGTGGACGGCGACTTTGGCTGGGTTCAAATTCGTGTGGAAGGTCCGGTTGAAGAGATTCAGCGGGCCACCGCTTGGCTGATGACCACCGGCGTGCACGTGGATGCCGACAAGCGCGCCCTCGGCGCCGTTTGATGGCCGAAGCCCTTCCCCGCCCCGACGGTTTTGCCGAATTTTGGCAGGAGGCTTTTGCCGAGGCCGCCGAGGCTCCGCTGGATTTTTCGCTCACCGCCTCTGAAAAGGAGGCGCCGGGCCATGCCATTTGGCGGCTGAGCATGCGCGGAATCGGCGGCGAGTCCCTGCACGGCTGGGCGGCTCAGCCGCACGATGAAGACAATGCGCCCGGTTTCCTCTGGATTCCGCCCTATGGCCGTTGGTCGATGCCGCCCAACGAATACGGCACACGCCCGGGCATGGCCAGCCTGAGCTTCAATTTTTTCGGCGAGGCAGCCTTTCACGAAGAGGCCTACACTCCCGCAAGGGGCTACTTTGCTCAGGGGGTCGAGTCGCCCCAGACCTGGGTGTTCAGGACGATGTTCCAAAACGCCGTCATCGCGGCCCACACCTTGGCGAGCCTGGACTTTGCCGACGAAGACCGCATCGGCGCCATGGGAATGAGCCAAGGCGGCGGCATGGGGATTTGGCTGGGCGCCTGGTGCCCCTTGGTGCGCGCGGTCTGCGCCGATATGCCCTTTTTAGGCGGATTCGGCTGGGTGATGGACCAGCTTGAGCGCTGGCGCTATCCGCTGAAGGAGATTCACGACTGGATCGGCGGCGACCCCGGCCGCGCGGCTCAGGTTCGGCAGACCATCGCTTGGTTCGACACGGTGAGCCAGGCCGCGCATTGCCATCGGCCCACCCGCATCAGCCTGGGTCTGAAGGACCCCGCAGTTCGGCCCGAGCAGGCCAGGGCGATTTTTGCCGCGCTGCCCGGCGAAAAGGAGCTGGCCGAGTTCGATTGGGGCCACGACTGGACCCCCGCAATGATCACAGGCAGCCACGCCTGGCTCATAAAAAACCTCTTAGCCCCGTAAGCTCGCTGGTTTCCAGTGCTCCCGGAATGGGGCATAGCCGATTTGGATTGCCTATGAAATACCGGAAGCGCGCGTTTACCCTTGTGGAAATCATGATCGTGGTGCTCATCATCGGCATCCTGATGGCGATTGCCGTGCCGCAATGGGTGCAGTCTCGCAAGTCAACGCGCCTTCGGACCGTTCAGCAGAATCTCAACCAGATTGAGGACGCCAAGGATCAGTGTGCCATTGCGCTGGGCGCCGCACCTGGCGACACCACCATTTGCACCCAGTCCGTTCTGGTCGATGCCGCCACCGGCTGGCTCAAAAGCTGGCCCGCTGGCCCCGTGGCCGGAACCTACACCGCCAACGCCATCGGCGCTGAGGCCACCTTTAACAGCAAAACGTCCGCCGAGTGGTCTGCCGATCCGGCCGGGCTTTGATCGATTCTTTAAGATAAGTGAATGCATTGCTGGTAATTGATCTTGGAGGAGCGGACCAGACGGGCGGAATAGCTGTTTTGGTCGGCCTTGGTCGGCCCAGGGAATGGAAATGAAGAAGAAAACCAAAGGCTTTACGCTTGTCGAAATCATGATCGTGGTCTTGATCATCGGCATCCTGCTTGCCATCGCCGTGCCGAACTTTGTTCGAGCCCGCCAGTCCAGCCGACTTCAGACCGTCGTCGCCAACCTCAAGCAGATTGAATCTGCCAAGGAGCAGTGCGCCATGGACCTCGGAGCCGCCGCCGGCAACACCACTCTTTGCACGCAGGCCGTGCTGACCAACGCGACCACCGGCTATATGAAGGCCTGGCCGACCGGACCCGTCACCGGCACCTACGCCGTGGGCGCCATCGGAGCCGACCCGACCTTCAACACGAAGAGCGCCACCGGCTGGAAGGCCGACCCCGCCGGCCTCTAAGCCCCGGACGACACCTCTCGCCGGCTCGGATGCATGTCATTCGGGCCGGATTTCGCGTTTCTGGCGCCTTTGCCGGTGAAAATCGCGCCAGAGCGTGGAAGAGCCAGGCAAGAGCCAGCTCTCTGCCTGAAATCTTGGGCCCCAGCGCCCGATGATCTCTAAGGGACGATCACGCATGAAAAGACAACGCATCCGAGGCTTCACCTTGATTGAAGTTCTATTCGCCATCTTTTTGGCGATGACGTGCGCCGTCATCGTGGCCGGTGTCATGCCGCTGGCCAACACCAGCCGCGCCAAGGCCGACCTGCGCAATCGAGCCACCAGCCTCGGCCAAAAGATGGCCGAAGCCGTGGTGCATCTGGGCTATTCCAACGCGAACGCCGCCCAGCTCACCGCGCTTGGCCTGCTGGACAACGCGACGCCCGTCGCGGCCAACACATTTTCCTTCACCAACATCGACACGGCTATTGTCGACAGCCCCGCCTCCGCGCTGCCCTCTGGAACAGGCCGAGTGACCATCACGGAGCCTTCACCCGATCTGCGGCAGGTCGTTGTCGTGGTCGGCTGGCAAAGCGAAGGCAAAAACCAGCAGGTGCGCATCGTGCACCAGGTGGCCAACCTGTGAGAAAGCGCGGCACAAGGGGCGCGACGATCATCGAAACGATCACCGCCGCCGGCATCGGCGTTTTGGCCATCGGCACTTCGATTGCAGTCTTCACCGAAGGCATGGGCTCTTGGACGCGCGGCCAGCTTCGCGTCGAAGCCGAAACGCAAAGCCGCCAGCTTGCCCGTGTCATCAGCGACCGGGTGCGCGAAGCCATGGAAGTGACCATCGACGGCAACGGACAAGGCCTCACCTACCGAGTGCCGGCCCGAGACGTGAATGGGATCTTCACCGTGCCGCTTCAATGGGATGGGGTTGTGCGAAGGGTTTTTCACACTAATGGAACGGTTTTCCTGCAGGAAGGCGCATCCACCCGCGCCATTGGGCGCAATGTCATTTTGACTGACCCGGGCCAAACCGGCAGCCCCAGCTATCAACTCTTCACCCCAGAGGGGCCAGGCTTCGTCCGGCGTCTCGCTGTGAAAATCGTCACGCGGCAGCAGGATGCAAACGGCCGCACTTACCTCGGACGCAAGCGGGAGTGGATCGCCCTGCGCAACGCCCCCCTGTGAGGCTCCCTATGCCAAAAAGAACCAAGAAACTATCAAAGCGCCAAGGCGTGGCTATGATGACCACGTTCGCCATTTTGGCGATCATGGCCGCGACGGCTGCCACCTTTGTCGAAGTCTCCACCCAGACGGTGCGAGAATCTGTGCGCGCCACCTATGACGTTCAGACCACCCACCTGAGCGAATCCGGCGTGCAGGCGGCGGTCTTGGCCGTTTGGCGACCGTTCAAAGTCGCCCAGCACTTTGAAGACCTTGACGATGAGCTTACTGGAGCCAGCCCCACCAACCCGCTGGGCGCCCAGATGCTCTCTGTGGACACCGTAGGAGACTATGCCGCTGGAGTCATCGGATATGACCAGCCCTTGGGCGACAGCTTTTCGCGAATCCTCACCGTGCGAAGCGTTGGCTTTATTGATCAAAACGGAGATGATGAGCTGAATGAGGGCGAGCCTCGAAAGCTCATTGACGTTCAGATTCGGTTCGGTCTGGACCGAAGCCCCGTGTTCGACTACACCTACTTCACCAACAACTACGGCTGGATGTATGGGTTCAACCAGAACAACCTGATCATCAATGGCGATGTCCGCGCGAACGGAAATTTCGATTTCCAGGGTGGATCACCAACCGTCAACGGCAGCATCTATGCTTCGCAAAACAACAAGCTGGACCCGCCCGCGCCTGGCATTGTCAACTCGGCTCCGGTCAAGTGGACAAACTCCAACTATGAAGCCAACGTCAATGGCAACTCCGTTGCGAGCCGACAGTGGCGGCAGGCCTACGACCCGGCCAAGCACGGAGCCGTTGGAAGCGCCGAATGGGCGAAGTGGAAGGACCTTGTCTATCACAGCGATGCGCAAATGCACTATGGAAAGACTTTTGGCGCCGTTTTGGGCGACATCAATGGCAAGCGAGCCTGGAATCGTTTGAACGGAGGTCAAGATCCGACCTACACGATGCTGGATGCCAACCCGACTCACGAAATCATCATGCCCGATTTGACCGATCTGACTTATTACCAAAATCTCAGTCAGAGCTACATCGACGAGCGGCAAACGGTGGGCGGAAGCGCAAACCCCAACTATGGCCAAGGCGCCTATGTTGAGGTCTGGAACTCTTCAACGAACAAGTACGAGCGCATCTCGAACCAAGGCCTCATCAACGGCTCCGCGGTCCTGGTTGGCACCGACTCGAAGCCCATTCGAATCAACGGACCGATCACGATCAGCGAAGATGTTGTGATCAAGGGCACGATCGAAGGGCAGGGCACCATCTACACTGGCCGCAACACCCACATTGTTGGAGACATTAAGTACAAGAATCCTCCCAAGTTCCAAGGCAACAACTTTGAGCAGGTGGAAAACGATGGCGCTAAGGCAGACATGCTTGGCCTTGCCGCTAGAGGCTCTGTGATGATGGGCAACCCCAACCAGTTCCAAAACCCTTATCCGCTCAAGTTCATGACGCCTCCCTTCACGAAGGGCCGATATGACGAGAACGGCAACTTCATTCCGCCTTTCAATGCTTTGGAGACAGACAGCACTGGACGAAAACGCTATCAATCAACGATTCCCGACAGCGTGATGAACGCCATCGCGGGACCTGTGAGGCAGATCGACGCCATCATGTACACCAACTTTGTGGGCGGCGGACAGCTCGGCGTCGGCGGAGGAGGCCTGACCATCAACGGCTCGCTGATTTCAAAAGATGAGGCGATGGTGCTCTACAGCCTGCCGATGCGCATGAACTATGACCACCGCATCAAGGAGCGAAGCGTCAGCGCTCGCCCCCTGATTGACCTCAACCTTCCCCGCAGCCCCGCAAACACCCGGTTCTCGTGGCAGGAGCATGGCTTTGGCATGAAAGCCTCAGACATCCGCATCGGCGGCGCGGCGGCGACCACAGGCGGCGGCAGCACGGGCAGCAACGGAAACACCGGCGGCGGACTCGGACTTGGTGTCGGAGTTGGCGTCACCGGCGGAGGAGTGGGTGTCGGAGTTGGAGTCAACTAAGATGAAAGCAAGATCGACCACGACAATTCTGACCTTGGCTGCATGCCTGGCCTGCTTCGGCTTCATTGGCGAGCGCCCGGCCGGCGACCCGCCACCGGTGAGCACGCCGGTCTCGGAAGCAGACCAGCAGGCGCTGACCGGCGTAGTGCCCCCCCAAAGCATGGCGCCGACCAACCGAGTTGAGCGAATCCAGCTTCGGCAGGACAACGTGAGTGAAAAGCCTGAGGCCAAGGCGGCTGTTCGGTCTTCGGTCGTCACAGATCCGAAAGCCTCGGCGATCCTGGCTCAAGCCCACGAAGAGGCGCAGGGCGGCCTTCTGCCCCCCTGGCTTGGCCAGCTGTTTGGCGTGCTGGCCGGGCTGGGTGCGCTCATCGTCGGCTTTCGCTGGTATGCCGACAAGCACGCTCCCAAGATGCCGGTGATCAAGCCATCGGCCATCGAGCGCCGCTGACCTGCCCGCGCCGCCTGACCATTTTTGGCCGGGCGGCGCCATCCTAGAAGGCAGTCGGCATGACAGAGCAGTTCATTGTGGGCGTGGCCATCGGCGCGGGCGTGCTGGGCATCCTCCTTTTTGTGGTGGGGCCCATTGTTTTTGGCCGGGTGCTCAAGCGCAATCATCACGAGCGCCTGAGCGAGCATAAAAAGAAGGACGACGACTCGGCATAATCAATCCATGTTTTCCCGCGTGGAGCTGAGCGCCAACGGACCGATTGAATTGGAAGTGCTGGGCTGCTGGCAGGGCGGCGAAATGGGCGCTGCCGAGCATCCAATCATGCAGGCCGCCGCCAACCGCAGCGACTTTAGCGGCGAGATCGGTGAAACCGCCGACGCCTTTCCCGATGGCGCGCCGCGAGTCCTGATCGTTGGGCTTGGCCCGCGCGAGGACTATTCCCTTTCCGCCGCCCGACAAGCCGCCGCGGCCGG
>JBGSIR010000148.1:0-2842 GCA_041742415.1 Fimbriimonadaceae bacterium
CGTGGGCTTCAACCCCGACGGCAGCCTCGGCGGCTGGGCTCCGGGCGTCCGCGCCCAGCGCTTTAGTGAAGGCTCGGCGTTTGTGCTGAAGCCGGGAGCCAAAATCGTGCTCCAGGTTCACTATCACAAGACGGGCAAAACGGAGTTTGACCAGACCAAGATCGCGCTCTACACCACCCCCGTGAAGCCCGAACGGCCGATTCAGGTGCTTTGGGCCGCTAACCCGTTCATCTCCATTCCGCCAAACAACGCCAACGCCTCGTTCCGGCAGACCATCCCGATCCCCGCCACGGTCGAGCTTCATGCCTTGATGCCGCACATGCACCTGCTGGGCAAAGAGATGAAGGCGACCCTGATCCACCCGGACGGCCGACGCGAGCCGCTGGTTCACGTTCCGCGATGGGACTTCAACTGGCAGCTCGTCTATCACCTGCGCGAGCCCAAGCGCGTTGAGCGAGGCTCGCGGCTGGAGATTGAGGCGGTCTACGACAACAGCGCCGACAACCCCAACAACCCCCACAATCCGCCCAAGGTGGTGCGATGGGGAGAGGAGACCACCGACGAAATGATGCTCCTGGTCGTGATGTACTCTCCGGCAAGATGACCGTTTCCGAAGCTCTTGCCGACGCCCGCCGGCGCCTTGCCGCCGCCGCCGAAAAGGAGGCGGAAGTCTTTTCGGCTCCCCTCTCCGTGCTGAATGCCGAACCGGGCGGAGGCGAGTGGACGCGGCTGCAGCACGCCGACCACCTGCTGAAGACCCACAACCTCTACGCCGCCCAGATGCGGTCCGCCCTGGCTTCGGCGCCTTCAGCGTCCGGAGACCTGCCCTATTCCCCCGGAATCTTCGCGGGCTTTGTCATAGGCAAAATGGCTCCCGGCAAACGCGTCGGCACCGGAGGCCCCTTCAACCCCTCCGAGGCGCCTGCCGAATCCACCATCCAGGAGCTGGCCGCATCGCGCCAAGAGATGCTGGCCTGGGCCGACCAGGCCGTGGGCAAGGATCTCACTTCCAAGCTCATCAAAACGCCCCTGCCCGGCATCCGCATGAGCATCGGCGCCTCACTCCAGCTCCACGCGATTCACGCCGAGTATCACTTGGCGGTCATCGAGGGCTACCCGCTGGCCTGAGCTTTGCCGCCAGGTCGGCGGCGGCTTCGGGCCAGCGGGGGTGGAGAAACTCGAACCCCGCCTCCAGAAGTCGGCCCGGGGTCACCCGGCGGCTTTTCAGCACCAGCTCGGTCTCTGTCTGCATGGCTCGGGTTCCGATTTTCAGCATCCAGGCGGCGGTCGGGAGCCCAAAAGGCGCGCCCACCGCATCGCGCAGACCTTGGGCAAATTCCGCCTGCGGCAGGGGATTGGGCGAAGAGATGTTCACGGCGCCTTCCAGGTGCTCGCGCTCCAGGATGAATTCTAAGGACCGGCAGAAATCCTTGTCGTGAATCCAGCTCACATACTGCCGCCCGCCTGCCATCGGGGCGTAGAGCCCCTTCTTGGCCAGGCCGCTCATCACTTCGAAAACGCTTCCCGGGATGGCGCTCATCACCATGGCCGTGCGCAGCGCGACTCGGCGGGTCTGCGGCGTGTCGGCGCGGGCCAGTTCATCTTCCCAAGCTTTGGCGATGGCGAAGCTCGCCTTCCACTTGCGGGGGGCTTCGTCAGAGAAGCCGAGCCGCCCGGTGAATTCGTCGTTTGGGGCGTCGAACCTGTGGGCATAAATGGTGGCCGTGCTGGACTGCAGCCACACCTTTGGCGGCCGGGCGCACTGAGCAATGGCCTCTCCCACCACGCGGGTGGAGTCGACGCGGGAGTCCATCATCTCGGCCAGGTTCCTGGCGTGATAGCGGCAGTTCACGCTGCGCCCGGCCAGGTTCAACACTGCATCTGCGCCTTCAAATGCCTTTGCCCAGGGCCCTAGGGTTTTGCCGTCCCATCCCGAGCCGTCGGATCGGGAGAGCACCTTCACCTCCCAGCCGCGCGGCTCCAGCCAAGCCTTCACCGACTGCCCCACGTGGCCGCTGCCGCCGGGAATGACGATCTTCATGTCTTCATTCTACGGGGCTTCAACGGACTGCCCCAGAGCCCAGATTCGTTCTGAATATTCCTCGGCAAAGTCGCGCATGCCCTTGGCGTGCTCCGTCTCCTCCAGGGTCCAAAACTCGCCGCCGGAGGCCCGGGCCAGAGCCTCGCCGTGGCGAAAAGGGAAGAGGCGATCCTGCCGCGAGTGAATGACCAGTGCGGGGCGGCCGTTCCAGGCGGCAGCGGCTTCGCGCGGCGAGATGGATGCAGGGTCGATGCCCGTCATCATCCGCCCGATGCCCGGCAGGGGAGCCATCAGCACACGGCCGCCCGGCGCGGCGTGCGCCAGATAGTCCTGCAGCCCGTCGTCGAACTCGGCAAATGAGCCCTCCGTGGCGACGGCTTGAAAGAGTTCGGGCCTCTCTTTGGCCGCCAGCCAGGCTGCCGCGCCGCCCATCGAAAGGCCGACGATGACGATGGGTGAGGAGGGCCGCTGGTCCTTGATCCACTCAGCCGCCCGGATGGCTTCGCGCGATTCGCCCAGGCCGAAGGCCACGCCCTGCACAGGGCTCTCCGTTTGCCCTCGCATGGCGGGGGCCACGGCTCCGCCGCCCTTGGCGATGAGCGCTTCCGCAAGGCCTGCCCATTCTCCAGGTGCTCCTCCATAGCCATGGATCAGCAGAAAGATCGGCTCGCCGTCCGCCGGCAGCGCGGCCCAGGTGGGCAGGGCTTGCCCCAGCGGCCTAGTCAGGCTCACCCGCTCCATCGCCGCAGGCATCGCCCCAATATCCCGCCTGGGCGGGTGAATGAAGACATGCGCGGCGGC
>JBGSIR010000149.1:0-2772 GCA_041742415.1 Fimbriimonadaceae bacterium
CTCGGGCCGGGCCATGTCCATCAGCATCGCCATCCCGGTGCGGCCCAGGGCGATCGCGGCTTGGTCCATGAGGCCACAAGGGACGCCGGCGTGGCGATGCTCTGCTTGACGAGAGATGCGGGCGAGGGCCTCGTTGTCTTCGGCGCGTCCCTCCAGCTCGCGCCAGGCGGCGGCAAAGGCCAGCTCGATGGCGGCGCTGCTGCTGAGGCCGGATCCGAAGGGGATGTCGCTGGCAATGGCCGCATGGATCGGAGTCCGGGCCGCCATTTCCCACCCGACTCCGGCGCCGTGAATCCACCAGGGCTTGGCGCCGGGAAAAGCTTGGGGCTCATCCAGCCGGAACTCCCCTGGGGCAGAAAACTGCTCGGAGACGACTCGGCAGACGCCGTCCGGGCTCGGCGCGGCCGCGATGACCGTGCGGAGGCTGATGGCCGCTGGAAACACCCAACCTCCGGCATAGTCGATGTGCTCGCCGATCAGATTCACCCGGCCGGGGGCGGAGGCGATGACGGTGGGCTCTGCGCCAGGCCAAGTTTCGGCGAAAAGGGCGCGTGTGCGGCTCTCGGGCGTCACGGGGCCATTATGAGGCCCGCGCAGGTAGCCTTGCCCGCATGAGCAGCCGCATCGACGCCGCCCAAGCTTGGGTGGCAGAGCGCAGCGAAGAGCTTTTGGAAAGCCTGCGCGAATCGCTTCGCATCCCCAGCCTGGAGGCTCCTGCCGAGCCGGGCGCGCCCTTCGGCCCCGAAAACCGCCGCGCCCTGGACCACGCCCTGGCCCTCTGCAGCCGCTATGGCATGAAGACCCACGACGTGGACGGCTTCTGCGGCTGGGCGGAATATGGCGAGGGCGAGCCGATGGTGATGATCCTGGGCCACCTGGACGTGGTGCCGGTTGGCCCGGGCTGGGAGCACGAACCCTTTGGCGCGGAGCTGGATGGCGGCTATGTCTACTCCCGCGGCGCGACCGACGACAAGGGGCCGACCTTCGCCGCGCTCTATGCGGCGCTTGCGCTGAAGGAGACGAACCCCGTGCCGGGCTGCCGGGTGCGCGTGGTGTTTGGCTGCAACGAAGAGAGCGGATTCAAGTGCATCGAGCGCTACCTGCAGACCGAGGAGAAGCCCACATTTGGCGTGGCCCCCGACGCCGGCTGGCCACTGATTCATGGCGAGAAGGGCATCGCCGATTTTCTTGCCAGCTGCGCTTTGCCCGCCGGTCAGCTCAGCTTGATCAGCTTTGCCGGGGGCCAGCGCCCCAACATCGTGATTGACTCCGCCGAGGCGGTCTGCCGAGTGGCGCCCGAGTGGCAGGACGAGGTGAAGGCCCGCCTGGCCAAGGCTTGGGACCGAAACATCACCGCCGAGTGGCGCGGCGATGAGCTGGTGATGACCGCCGTGGGCAAAGCCGCACACGGCAGCTATCCGCACGGCGGAGACAACGCCGCCATCCGGCTGATGCGCCGCCTGGTGGAGCTGGCTCCCGACGCTGAGCAGGCCGTGTATTCTGAGATTCTCGACGCCTGCCACATCGCGGGGCTTGGCATCGGAGTCGCGGGGGCCGACGACGCCAGCGGGCCGCTGAGCTGCAACTTGGGCATCATCGCTGCCGCCGAAGGGCGACTGCACCTCACGCTCAACATCCGCTATCCGGTCACTTGGAGCGGGCAGGAGCTGCAGGAGCGCTGCCGGAATCACCTGTCCGGCCTGAAGGGCGGCTGGAGCCTGGACGAAGCCTCCGACAGCCCGCCGCTCTACTTCCCGCTGGAGCACCCCATGGTCAAGGCCATCACGGACGCCTATCGCCACGAGACGGGCGACATGCGCGAGCCGCGCACGATGGGCGGCGGAACCTATGCCCGCGCCGTGCCGAATTCGGTGGCCATCGGAACCGGATGGGAAGGCGACGGCCCCGCCCATGAGACCGACGAGCGGCTGAAGGTGGACCACCTGCACAAGATGGCCCGCATTTATGTGCGCATTTTCCACGACCTCGCTGAACTTGCGGCCCAGGGAGCGTAAAGGCAGGGGCATGTACAAACAGCTTCGGGCCGCCCATAAGTGGGTCGGCCTGTTCTGCGCGATCTTTCTCATGGTCATCAGCGCCACCGGGCTTGGCCTGGCGCTCAAGTCGCAGTTCGACTGGATCCGCCCCCCAACGCAGGAGGGCGGAGAGATCGAATCGCCGGAGCAGATCGTGGGCATCGCCCAAGTCATGGATTCGGTGGCCGCCAAGCCAGAAGCGCGGATGCCCGATCTCGACAGCGTGCGGCGCCTGGAATATCACGCCGGCGACCGCATCTATAAGCTCATCTCAAGCGACGGCTATATGGAGGCCCAGGTGGACGCCAGAACGGCTGAAGTGCTGAGCGTTGGCCGCCGGAATGACCAGTTCTTTGAGGACATCCACGACCTGAGCATCTTCAGTGACTTCACCGCCGACTATGTTCTTCCGGCGGTGGCCATCGGGCTCTTTGCCTTGTCGTGCAGCGGGGTCTATATGTTTGGCGTGCCGGTGGCCCGCCGCATGAAGTTCCGCGCCAAGCAGCGGCGCGAAGGGCAGGATAAGATAGCGAAATGACCTCTGAGCCCGTCGTCGGCATCATCATGGGCTCTGCCAGCGACCTGCCGACCATGGAGCAGGCCGAGGCGGTGCTCCAGGCCTTTGGCGTGCCCTATGAACTGGAAGTGGTGAGCGCGCACCGGACCCCGGAGCGGATGACCGAATATGCCCAGACCGCCGATGCGCGGGGCATCCGGGTGATCATCGCGGGCGCCG
>JBGSIR010000150.1:0-2738 GCA_041742415.1 Fimbriimonadaceae bacterium
CCACCGACCCCGCCAAGCGGTTCGACATCCCGCGCGGCACGGCGCTCAGGTTCACCGAGAACTCCCGCTTCCTGCTGCTGACCATTCCGCCCAGCAAAGAGGAGACCGACAAGGCCGAAAAGGACAAGGTTCCCGCCGACCGCCGGCCCAAGAGCAAGCTGCGCATCATCGACCTGCAGAAGGGCGAAGACCGCGACATCGACCGCGTGGCCAGCTGGAGCCTGGACCCCGCCGGGCTCGGATGGGTGATGCTGCGCCCCGAGCCGGAGCCGGCGCCGATCAAGGAGGAGGAAAAGAAGGATGCCGCCGACGGCCAAGAGGCGCCCGCCGAGGCGAAGAAGGACGCCAAGCGCCAAGGCCACACCCCCGGTCGCACTCACACTCTTCTCAACCTGAACACTGGCGAAGAGCGCGCCCTGGAGGACGTTGTTTCTTTCAATTTCAGCGACAAGAGCGACACGCTTCTGCTGGCGATCAGCAATAAGGAAGGCGACAAGGACGGCCTGGTATGGATGGACATGAAGACCGGCCGCGAAGAGAAGGCCACCGTCCGCGCCCAGTTCTCGCGCATCTCGATGACCGAAGACGGCCGCCGCGCGGTCTATGTGAGCAACCAGGCCACCTATGCCGAAGCGAAGGCAGAGGACGCCATCTACACCTGGGCCTGGGGAGCGCAGCCCAAGATGATCGTGGACGGCAAAAACCCCGTGCTGCCGGAAGGCTGGCGGCTCGCCGCAGGCGCCCCTCGACTCAGCAAAAATGGCGCCCGCGTGTTCTTCAGCATCCAGCCCACCCCCGAGCCTGCTCCCAAAGAGAAGCCGGAGGTGAGCGTGGACATCTGGCACTACCAAGACCCGATGATGAAGCCGCAGGAGCTTCTGCGCGTGAACGCTATGCGAAACCGGAGCTTCGACGCGATGGTTCCCTTCGGCGGCGGCAAGGCGATGCAGATCACGGACGAACAGTACGAAAGCACGGTCTGGCCGCAGGAGAACGAGGGCCGCTTTGCCTTGTCGTTCTTCAGCTCTCCCTATTCCATCGAAGCCTCTTGGGACACAAGCTACCGCGACGTCTATCTGATGGACGCCAACGACGGCAGCCGCAGCCTGATGGCCAAGAAGTTCACCGGCCTCGTCACCTTTTCGCCCTCGGGCCGCTGGATTTTGATGGTGAACAGCGCCACCCAGGTGGTGAAGTTTATTGAGACGGCGACCAGAAAGGAGACCGTTCTCGACCCCGCCATCGCCAAGAACCTCTTCGACGAGCTGCACGACTCGCCCAGCAACGCCGGAACCTACGGACTGGCCGGCTGGACGGCCAACGACGACCGGCTGATCGGCTATGACCGATACGACATCTGGGCGCTGGACCCCTCCGGCGCCGCTGCTCCGGTGAACCTCACCGCCGGACGCGGACGCCTGCTGGAGACCCGCTACCGCTACCTGCGCATGAACCGCGACGAGCAGAGCCTGCCTACCGAGGGCGAGGTGCTGATGAGCGCATTCAACGAGCGCACCAAGGCCAGCGGATGGGCCAAGGGCCGCCTGGGCCGCCCCGTGGCTCCCTACGCCATCCTGATGGAGGACGCCGAACTGGGCGGACTGCAGAAGGCCGACAACGCCGATCGCATCATCTTAAGCCGCGAAACTTTTGAGCAGTACGGCGAGATCACGGTGGCCAACGGTTTGGACTTCAGCGGCCAGCGCGTGCTCAGCGACACCAACCCGCAGCAGAAGGACTACAACTGGGGAACCAGCGAGCTCATCTCCTGGATCAGCACCGACGGCATCCCGCTGCAGGGCATCGTCATCAAGCCGGAGAACTTCGACCCAACCAAGAAGTATCCGATGGTCGCCTACTTCTATGAGCGGTCCTCTGACGAGCTGCACAACTACCGCGCTCCCGCGCCCAGCGCCAGCACCATCAACTGGAGCCTCTTCGCCAGCAACGAATACATCGTCTTCGTGCCGGACATCCCCTACAAGATCGGGTATCCGGGCGAGAGCGCGATGAACGCGGTGGTGCCGGGCGTGCACAAGGTCATCGAGCAGGGCTATGTGGACCCCAAGCGAATCGGACTGCAGGGCCAAAGCTGGGGCGGCTACCAGATCGCCTATATGGTGACGGAGACCGACATGTTTGCCGCCGCCTGGGCCGGAGCCCCGGTGAGCAACATGTTCAGCGCCTACGGCGGCATCCGCTGGGGATCGGGCCTGGTGCGCCAGTTCCAATATGAGCGCACTCAGAGCCGCATCGGCGACAACATGTGGGAGAAGCCGCTGCGCTACCTGGAGAACTCGCCGATCTTCTTCGTCGACAAGATCAAGACCCCGCTCGCCATCATGGCGAACGACAAGGACGGCGCCGTGCCGTGGTATCAGGGCATCGAGCTCTTCACCGCCATGCGCCGCCTGGGCAAGCCCGCCTGGATGCTGGTCTACAACGACGAGGACCACAACCTGGTGCAGCGCAAGAACCGCCGCGACCTCAGCATCCGCCTCAGCCAGTTCTTTGACCACTACCTGAAGGGCGCCCCCGCTCCGGTCTGGATGACCGACGGCGTGCGCAGCGTGGACAAAGACCGCACCCTCGGCCTGGAGATCAAGGACAAGGACTGATCTCCCCCGCAGCCCCCCTGCCCACAGCGGGCCGGGGGGCTTTTTTATGCCCGAAGGCGGGCGGCGGCGAGCCAATCGGCCAGGAATCGCACCGTCGGAACCGCCACGCCGTCGCCCGCC
>JBGSIR010000151.1:0-2608 GCA_041742415.1 Fimbriimonadaceae bacterium
CGGGCTGGCTTCGCCGGACCCCGACCTCAGCCCCCAGACCCGCCCCGCCAACGAGACTTCCCGCCAAGGAGGCACTCGAACCGGCCGCACCGGAGCCGCCAGCCTGGAGATGATCCAGCTGCCCAACGCCCCTGGCAATCGATTTGAGTTCTTCTTCCCCATCGCCTCCGGCCAAGCCGGCGCCCCGGCAGTGACCGTGGTGGACGCGCAGACCCTGCGCCTCATCATCCCCAAGGCCCAAACCGCCGCGCCTGGAGCTTTCGGCGGCGTGGACAACAGCCACTTTGCCGGCGTGCAAGTGGGCAATCGCGGCTCCGATGTCGCCGCTACTTTCCGCTTTAATCGGCCGATGACTTATCGCGTCCAAGCTCAGGCCGATGGCATCGCCTTCACCGCCATGGTCCCCCCAGGCGCGGGCGGAACTCTGGCCGGCAAAGTCATCGTCATCGACCCTGGCCATGGCGCCCACGACCCTGGCGCCAACCGCGGACCGCACATGGAAAAGAATTACGCTTTGCGCGTTTCCCAGAACATGAAGCGCCTGCTGGAAGCTCAGGGAGCCCGCGTCATCATGACGCGGGAAACCGACACTTTTGTCGGCCTCAGCCAGCGCCCCAAAGTGGCCCGAGACAACAACGCCGACATCTTCATCAGCGTCCATTTCAACTCTTCAGGCAAAGATAATTCGGTGAGCGGAACCATGACTTTCTATCACCAAACCGACCCCGACGATCAGATTTTGGCCGCCTGCATTCACCCCGAATTGGTGGCGGCATCAGGCCTGCCGGACAAGGGAATGATCACAGATCGCCGGATCTACAACAGCGGCTTTGCCGTTCTTCGCACGGCCCCCATGCCGGCGGTTCTTCTTGAGTTGGCGTTCATCAACCACGCCACAGACCGCGCCCAGATTGTGAAGCCCGAATGGCAGCAGGCTATGGCTGAAGCGGCCGTGCGCGGCATCAAACGATTCGTCGAAGGAGGCAACTAAGTTATGTCCAATAAAAGCAGCAAAGGCCCGGCGATTGTCGCCATCGCCGCCGCCCTGGCGGTCCTCGGCGTTCTTGGCGTCTATGCCACCCAAAATCCCGGCGAAAGGCGCCCCGATCCGGCGCAGCAGGTTGAGCAGCAAAAGCCCAACGTTGAGGCGCCCTCCACCGAAGATGTGGGCGCCCGGGCCACGGCTGCGCTGAATAGTGCGCTCAGCTCAATGTCCAACATCCCCTCCGGGGCACGCGTCAACGGCGTCAACCTCGCCGGAGGCCTCGCCACCGTGGACTTCACCCCCGAAATCCAAAAGGGATACGGCAGCGCCGAAGAGGCCGAGCTGATCAATAAGCTCCTGGGAGAATTGGCCGCCTATGACCAGATTCAGAAGGCAACCTTCTCGGTGAACGGCCAGCCCCTGGAATCCCTCGGCCATCTGGAGCTCCTGGAGCCCGTCGACGTCCGCGAAGGCGTCTAAGCTGCGCAGCCCTCCCGCCAAGCCAGGCGGGAGGCAGGGGTGATGCGTACAACGGGCCCAAGTGGGTTGACCGTTGCCTCGCGTCTCCTTCAAGTGCCAGGCAACCCAGTTGCAAGGAGTCGGCCTCAACCCTCCCACCGCTTCACGGGGCCCTCCCAGCTTGGGAGGGCGGTTGACGGGAGGCTTTCGCGAACCGCTCTCACAAGCCTGGGAGAGCTGGCCCGGAGGGCCTGAGAGGGTTGACCGCCGACTCCGAGCCCAGCTCATCGCCGCAGTCTCCAATAAAGGCTTGGAGGCAGAGCCAACCCGCCTACCGCTTCGCGGAGCCCGCCCAAGCTTGGGCGGGCGGTTGACGCGAGTTCTGCTCTATGAAATGCTTATGACTCGGGGCATGACCAAAGGCATTTGAACAAACCTAAGCCGGCTCGGCCGTCATTGACCGCGACATCGCCATGCGAGCCGCCATCCACAGCAGCCCGGCGACCCCCGCCCCCACCAGCCAGCCCAGCAGCACCTGCGAGGGCCAGTGGACGCCGACGTAGATGCGGCTGAGCCCCACCAGAAAGCCGATCGCCAGCCAGGGCACGCCGATGCGCCAGTTCAAGAAAGTAAGCGAGACGCCCACGAACATCATGTTGGCCGCATGGGAGCTGGCGGTGCCCATCGAGTCGGCGCAGCCCACACCGTGCACCACCACCCAATCGGCGATGCTGCAGGGGCGGGGCTCGGAGATGGCGGACTTCAGCAGGTCGCAGACTTCGTTGGCCGCCAGCCAGCCCACAGCCGTGATGGCGGCCCCCACCCGGCGCTCCTTTTTCCAAAAGAGCCAGACGAGGAATGCGGCCAGTCCGGCAATGACCACTGGGCTCTTGGTGGCCGTGCTGAGGAAGACAAAGAAGGGAGAAAGACCCTCCGGCCAGCCGTTGATCCAGCGCATCAGGGGCTCATCACCGGGAATCATGCCAGGACATTATCCCCGGACCAGATAAGATGAACCCAATGAGCGAGCGGTTGAGCCTGGGCCTGTGGGGCGCGGTGGTGGGAGGCACCCTCGGCGCGCCATTCCGCATGGCCAGCCGTCCTCGCCGTTTGGCGTTCTATGAGCCGATTCCCGTGCGCATGGAGGCCAACGAGGCTCTCGAC
>JBGSIR010000152.1:0-3249 GCA_041742415.1 Fimbriimonadaceae bacterium
GAGGGCCAAAAGGCCGCCCAAGAGCTGACGGCTCTGCTGCGGCGCGCAAACGATTTGGCCGACGGCGTGCAGGATCTCATCGACCGCGTGAACGGAGCGGTCGGCGGCATTGGGGCGGCCGCCCAGGGCGCCGGCAACTTCCAGCCAGACGTGAGAATTGTTCAGTCGAACCTGGAAGGACGGCTCCGCACCGACATTTCGACGATGATTCCCACCGGCCAGGAAAGGCTGGAGCTGGGCCTCTATGACGCCTTCGAGCGCAACCAGCTCATCGCTCAATTCCATAGGCCTATGGACGAAAGTCTCGTCCTGCGGTACGGGATTTTCGCCAGCGAGCCTGGGCTTGGGGTAGATTACGCCGTTGCGTCCAGAGCTGGGTTCCGTGCCGACTTGTTCGGCCTGAACAACACTCGCCTCGACGCCTCGTTCCGCTACGATTTCGGCCGAGGCGTCACGGGCTGGGTCGGTTTGGAGCGCATTTTTGACCGGAACGCCGCGATGTTCGGCATCGGTCTCAAGAGGTAGCAGTCATGAAGGTCATTCTCAAGCGAACGGTTCCCAAGCTGGGCAAGCAGGGCCAAGTGGTCAACGTCAAGCCCGGCTATGCCCGGAACTTCCTTTTCCCGCAGGGCATGGCTGTCTTTGCAGATCGAGGCCAGATGAAGGCCCTCGAAATGCAGAACGCGCGCATGGCCGCCAAGCTCGCCGAAACCCGCGCCGACGCCGAGAAGGTGTCCGCCAAGGTCAACGGCCTGCGCCTGGTCATCCAGGGCCGCTCCGGAGACACCGGCAAGCTCTTCGGCGCCATCACCTCGCCCGACGTCGTGGACGCGGTCAAGAAGGCCTCCGGCGTTGAGCTGGATCGCCGCCAGGTTCTCCTTCTTCAGCCGATCAAGCAGACCGGCACGCACGTGGTGGAGCTCGACATTCACCGCGACCTTGACGTTTCGGTCTCCGTGGTGGTCTACGACCCCGAGCGCGAAGCTGAGCCGGCTGCCGTCGCCGCTGAAGCTCCCGAAGCCGACGAAGAAGCCTAAAGTCAGGCGGTCGGCCCAGGCCGGCGCGACTTATGCAGGGGGTAGGCTCGTCTCTACCTCTGGTGTTCCTTTCCCCTGCTCTCCTTGCCATCACTGGAATGCAAGCCGGATTGGCGGCTCCGTTTTCGGTGGAATCCCCGGTCCGCTTGGCCATGACTCCGCGCATGGACGGCGTGATCGAGGCGGAAGAGTGGGACCCGCTCTCCGGCACTGGCTCCACCTATTTTCAATGGGAGCCCGGCAGGCTCTACTGGGCCGCCAACGCGCCGCTGAACCATGAGGTCATCCTCAGCCTCGACTACAACGCCGACGGCTGGCTGGTGGGCGACGACAACATCCAGCTCCGCCTGCGCCTAGTCGATGGCGAAATGCGGCTGCGCGTGGAGACCCTGGACGCCAGCGACCCCAACGGCCCGACTTGGAAGCCCGGCGGCATCCTCCCCGACACCGTGAAGTACGTGGCGGCCGTCAATGGCGACCGCTGGACCCTGGAGGCCTCCTACACCCCCACCTACAGCCAGTCCCCCGCGCCGGGCAAGCGCATGGGCATGCGACTGGACGTGGTGCCTCAGGGCTTTGCCGTGGGCGAGGCCTTTCTGCCGCGCTCGCTCGCCTTTCTGGTGCTCCAGCTCGACAGCAGCCAGGGCCTGCCCCGCTGGATGTCTTGGCGGCCCAACTTCCGCAGCCGCAGCACCGCCCGCGAAGACCGGTTTGCGATGACCTACACCTTCCGCCGCGAGGACGGGGAAGAGCAGCCCGTACTGCTGAACATCCGCGGCGAAGGCCCGGCCCGCCCCATTCTTGGCGAAAAGCGCGAGCCGTTCCCGTCGATGTCCAGCGGCAGGGTGAACATCGACTTTGCCAGCACCATCGCCCCGGACAGCGAGCCGGGATGGCGGGTGCTGCGCGCCGAAGTCTCCCTGCCCAATGGCGATCCGGTGGTGCTGCGCTCCAGCTTCCGCATCGCGCCGCTCCTCGACTTCTCGCCCCGCCTGCCCTTTGCCATCAGCGGCAGCCAGGACGCCCAGATCATCCGGGGCAGCGTGCGGCTTCAAAGCCAGTTCAACGGCCGCATCGAAGGAACCCTGGACCTGCAGGTGCCCGAGGATTGGACCGTGACCCGCGGCAAGGCGCAGCCCTTCCTCATCTATCACCCCCGAGGCACAACCCGCGTGCCCGTCGAGTTCATCATCCCGCGCAACACCGTGGGGCTCTATCCACTCACCATGAAGGCGACGATTGGCGAGACTGTGCTGGAGCAGACGATCTTTGTGAACATCGAATGAGCCGCGACGACGTCCGCGCCCAATTTGGCCAGTCGGCCGAGGACTACCTCACGAGCGCCGTTCACGCCAAGGTGGACGACCTCGCGGACGTCTTTGCCCAGATTCCGTCTGGGTTGGCCAGTGGCGTCGATGCCGCCTGCGGGGCGGGGCACTCGTCTTTTGCCCTGGCCGCCCATGTGGGTCAGGCCATCGCCCTCGACCTGACCCCCGAAATGCTGGAGGTGACCCTGCGCGAGGCCAATGAGCGGGGGATTTCGAACCTCATGGGCATGCTCGGCGACGCCTTGGACATGCCTCTGCTCGACGCCAGTCAAGACGTCGTGCTTTGCCGCACCGCCGCTCACCACTTTGCCAGCGTCCCCAAGTTTTTGGCCGAATGCCGGCGCGTTCTGCGGCCTGGCGGGTGGGTGGCCGTCATCGACACCATCTCGCCCGAGGACGCGGGCGCGGCCGAGGCGCTGAATGCCCTGGAGGCCGTCCGCGATCCGTCCCACGTCTGGAGCCTCAGCAGCTCGGCTTGGCAGGGCGCCCTGCAGGAGGCCGGATTCGAGGTGACGTTTGTGCGCGACGACCAGCACAAGTCCATCGAGTTCCAATCCTGGGTCGAGCGGATGAGGGTTCCCGCTGAGGACCGAACCCGGCTGGAGGCTGACCTGCGCGGCTCCGACGGCGCCTTCCGGCAGACGGTTTGGCCCGAAGAGGACCCCTTCCGATTTCGCCTGCCCGAGGGGCGCTTTGTGGCTCGGCTGAACGCTTGATCCTCCTGCTCACCGGCCCGCCGGGAGCCGGCAAAACCACTGAAGCCGCCGCCTGGGCCGCCGCCCAGCCGCTGGGGCTGCATCTGCCCGTGGATGACATGCGCCTCTGGGTGAAGGGTGGCCTGGCCGATTCTGTGCCTTGGACCGACGAAAGCGAGCGGCAGTTTC
>JBGSIR010000153.1:0-2714 GCA_041742415.1 Fimbriimonadaceae bacterium
GCCGTAAGGGGGTCTTCGCCGGGCTCAAGCTCCCGCTCCCACTTCGCATCGGCCCCGTCGTAGATCAGCCGTGAGCCCACGCATCGGACCAGGGCCTGCGGGCGTACGCCGAGGATGCTGTAGCGCGCCACCTGCTCGCCGCCGGTCACGCTCTCCAGCAGGAACGAGCGCTCCTGGTCCCACGCCAGCTTCCAATAGGCGCCCAGCGGGGTCTCCATGTCGGCCAGCAGCGAGGCGGTGTAGACCGTGAGGCCCGGGCCAGTCGTGTCGGGCGCAGCGGTGAGCTTCGACGGCATCCTTCGATTATGCCGAGCGGCGGAGCACAATAGCGGGCGGTGGAACGATGGATTGACCGCTGGGCGCAGGTGGACGCCCAAATTGCCGAGGCATGCGCCTCCGTCGGCCGCCCGCGCGAGGCCGTGAGAGTGATCGCGGTGAGCAAATATCACTCCATTGCAGCGATTGAGGAGGCCTATGCCGCAGGCCACCGAGACTTTGGGGAGAGCCGGCTGCAAGAGGCGCTGCCAAAAATCGCAGCCCTGCCCCAGGACATTTGCTGGCACTATATTGGGCCGCTGCAGTCCAACAAAGCCAAGCGCATTGCCGAATCTTTTCAGGTCGTTCACAGCCTGGAAAACGAAAGGCAGCTGCGGGAAATCGCCAAGCAAAGCAGCCAAGTGGAGGCCTTTTTGCAGGTCAATCTCTCCCAAGACCCTAAAAAATCAGGCATTTTTGCCGAGGGGGTTGACGCAGCCCTGGCTGAGGCGGCAGAATGCTCACAGGTTCGGGTTGTCGGATTGATGGGCATTGCTCCTCAGTTGGCCAGCCTCGAAGAGAGCCGGAGCTGGTTTCAAAGCCTGTTCCGACTTGCCCAGGAGAAAGGATTCTCCAGGGTCAGCATGGGCATGAGCAGTGACTTCGTGGCCGCCATACAGGAAGGCGCCACCGATGTCCGGATCGGTTCCGCTCTCTTCGGCGATCGTCCGGCCCTGCAATAGAGAGAAGAGATCATGGAAGATGTTATGGAAAGGCCGCGCTCCCTTTGGGGACATGTCACCGGCTGGTTTGGCCGAGGCGAAGAAGAGGAGCACACCTACGAGGAGTATCCCGATGAGCCGGCCCAGCCCCGACTGCGGGTTCACTCCACCGAAGGCAGCCACATTACGATCCGCCGCCACATCGTGAGCTACGGCGACGCCGTGGCCGCGGCCGAGGGCCTCAAGGCCGGCCAGCAGCAGATCATGAACCTTTCCGGCACGCCGCCCGAGCTGCGCCAGAAGATCATCGACTTCATGTGCGGCGTCAATTTCTATGCCGAAGGCGAATGGGAAGAGCTGGGCGAGAACGTCTATCTGCTCGCCCCGCGAAACGCCTATGTTGAAGTGGCCAGCTCGGCGCCCCGCGCCCGCAGCATGGCCCGCTAAAAGCTTTTCTTCAACATCAAGGAGGGGGTCGAAGGCCCCCTCTTCTCAAGCGCCCTTTTCCACCTGCGCGCAGGCTTTGCCTGGCTGGCGTCGACTTTTGTTGGCGCGCAAGCAATCTGCAGAAAGAGAGGGCGCTTTGCGGCTTTAGCCCAAAGCGGATTGGCGAATCGCTTCGCCCATTTCTGAGCAGCTCACCAAGTCGGTTCCCTCTTCAAAGATGTCCGCCGTGCGCTTGCCGGAAACCAGCACAGCTTCCACCGCCGCTTCGATGCGGGCCGCCGCCGCCGGAAGGTCCAGCGAATGCCGCAGCATCATTGCGCCGCTCAGAATCGTGGCGATCGGGTTTGCGCGGTTCTGGCCTTCAATGTCGGGCGCCGAGCCGTGCACCGGCTCATACATGCCAAAGGCTCCATCAGAAAGTGAGGCCGACGGCAGCAGGCCCAGCGAGCCGGTCAGCATCGCCGCCTCATCGCTGAGGATGTCCCCAAACATGTTCTCAGTCAGGATCACATCGAACTGGCCAGGGTCGCGGATGAGCTGCATGGCGCAGTTGTCCACCAGCATGTGGCTCATGCTCACCTGCGGGTGGTCCACGGCGATTTCATCCACCGTCTCGCGCCACAAGCGGCTGGTTTCAAGAACATTGGCCTTGTCCACGCTGGTCACCATGGAGCGTCGCTGAGCCGCCAGGCGGAAGGCGAGACGGGCGATGCGGCGCACTTCGGGCTTGGTGTAGACGCAGGTGTCCACCGCGCGGTCGGCGGTGCGGATGCGAGGCTCGCCAAAGTAGATGCCTCCGGTGAGCTCGCGCACCACCAAGAGGTCCACCATGGCCTGCTCGCCGCGAAGGGGGCTCGCGTGCATCAGCGGCGGGATGGTCTTGGCGGGGCGCAGGTTGGCGTAAAGGTTCAGCTCGCTGCGCAAGGCCAAGAGGGCGCCCACTTCGGGGCGGCGGCTGGCTGGCTCAAGCTTGTCCCACTTCGGTCCGCCCACGGCGCCCAGCAAAACGGCGTCCGCCTTTTTGCAAAGGGCGATGCTGGCTTCGGGCAGCGGCTCTTCGCTGTCATCAATGGCGGCTCCACCCACCAAACCATGCTCAAAGGTGAGCTCCGGGGCCACGGCCTCCAGAACGCTCACTGCCTGGGCCACAACTTCGGGACCGATGCCGTCTCCGGCGAGAACGGCGACTTTGCGCGACATGCGCCGATAATAGCACCGGGGCCTTTCAGAAGAAAGTGCCCCGGCTTGGAGTCAACCGATGAATGGCGCCTTTGCCACCCACCGATCTTT
>JBGSIR010000154.1:0-1996 GCA_041742415.1 Fimbriimonadaceae bacterium
GCCTTCGACCAGCTCTGGACCAAGATGACCGGCCTCCGCCGCCAGATGGCCGCCAATGCCGGGCAGCCATCCCTGGTGGAGCTGGTATGGAAGCAGACTCACCGCTTCGACTACACCCCTGCCGACTGCGCCGAGTTCCGCGACGCCATCGCCGAAGTCGTGGTGCCGCTCACCACCGCCCTCGACCAGGCCCGCGCCCAGAAGCTCGGCGTCGAAAGGCTCCGCCCGTGGGATTCCCAGGTGTACATCTACGGCGACCAGCCCCTGCGCCCCTTCCGCACCGAAGAGGAGCTGAACAAGGCCGCCGCTGAGATCTTTTCCCGCCTGGACCCCGTGCTGGCGGGTCATTTCGACGACATGGTGAGCAGTCGGCTCATCGACCTTTTCAGCCGGAAGGGCAAGGCGCCGGGCGGCTACTGCACCTCGTTCCCGGCCAGCGGCCAGCCGTTTGTCTTTATGAACGCCGCCGGCAGCCACGACGACGTGATGACCCTGCTCCACGAAGCCGGGCACTGCTTCCACGTCTATGAGGAGCAGGCCCAGACCTGGCACCTGCAGAAGCAGGTCGGCGCCGAATTCGCCGAGGTCGCCAGCATGGGCATGGAGATGCTGAGCATCCGCCACATGGACGCCTACTACCCGGCCGAAGATGCCCGGCGGGCCGAGATTCAGCAGATCGAGCGCCAGCTCCAGTTCTGGCCCTACATGGCCTGTGTGGACGGCTTCCAGCATTGGGCGCACACCTCCGGCCACGGCGATGACCCCCGCGCCTGCGATGAGGCGTGGCGGGAGCTTTGGGCCAAGTTCATGCCGGGCGTGGACTGGAGCGGGCTCGAAGACGTGCGCGACACGGGCTGGCACCGCAAGCTCCACATCTTCCAGATTCCTTTCTACTATGTGGAGTACGGCCTGGCGCAGATGGGAGCGCTCCAGGTGTGGCTGAACGCTGCGCAGGATCAGGCGCAGGCTGTCGCCGACTATCGAAAGGCCCTCTCCCTCGGCTCATCGCGCTCTCTGCCCGGCCTCTTTGCCGCTGCCGGCGGAAATTTTGCCTTTGACGCCGAATCGCTCGGCGGCCTTGTCAAGGCTATGGAGTCGAGGCTGAGAGAGCTGGAAGCCTAAGGCGCCAAAAGCCATAAACGGCGAAAACTCCAGCATTTGTGCCTGGGCCCGCAGCTTGTTGAGGGCCCAGGCACAAATGTATGCTGACCTTATGAGTCTCATGGTTCGGGCGCTGGCTGTCAGCGTGGCTGTTTCTTGCTCCGCCTTGTCGCTTGCGATCGACCTTACGCTGACCGGCCTCGCCGATGACTTCTTTGTCGCTTCCGTTTCGACCGATCCCATCATGGCCGGAACGACCTTCGTGGAGCAGACGAATACTTGGCCGTCCGGAGCCGTCACTGGGTCCGTCACCTTGACCCCGGGCGTCACCAACTATCTGAACATTGCCGCTCGCGACGCCTTTGGAGCCCCCTCCATGTTCATCGGGCAGGCCTCTCTCAGCGATGACCTCTTCAGCTTCAATGACGGCACGCAGTACGCCATCACCGAGATCGGACCGAACTTCACGGCGAGCCTTGCCGGATTCGGCGGCGCCCCGGCGGCGATCATCGACCTTGGAGAGAACGGTTCGGGCCCCTGGGGCCTCAACAACGGCATTGATGCCAGCGCCCGGCGCATCTGGACCGATGGAGCTGTCTCCGATGTCCGGTGCTACCAAGTTCAGCTTAACCCGGTGCCCGAGCCCGGAATCATGGCTGCGCTCGGCCTGGCAGGCGTCGCGTTTGCGCGGACCCGTCGAAAGTCCAAACAAAGCTAACTTCGAAAGTGGCCGTGAGCTTGCCGTCCCGGCTTAAGGCGGCTTCTGCCAAAATGACGGGGTGAGCCCCGAGCGGCGCGAGGCGTGGGTCGAAAGCCAAGGCTGGCGGCCCCTGCCTTTTCAGCGCGAGGCCTGGGCGGCCATCGCGGCGGGCCGGTCGGGGCTGGTTCACTCCTC
>JBGSIR010000155.1:0-2741 GCA_041742415.1 Fimbriimonadaceae bacterium
GCCGCCCATGCACGGGTGAGCGTCGGCCAGAAGCACGCGTCGGCCCATCTCGCCGTGGGCAAACCCCAGGTTCACCGCCATCGACGTGGCGCCGCAGCCGCCTTTCCCTCCCAAGATCAGTGTCACGCTCATATCAGGTTCTCATCCAGCTCCAAATCTTGGCGGCGATGCTTGGCTCTTCCACAGGCTCGCGAAGAGCTTCTCGGCAAAGGCGCCAGTCGCGGCGGGCATAGGTTTGGCGAATCATCCGGGCCACTTCGGTGGCGTCGGCCGCTTCCACTTCGGCCTCCGGGTTGGCTTCGCGAAGCGCCGCCAAAGAGGCTTCGGGCGCATGAATGCGGGTCTGGCCATCGGGGCCTGTGGTCTGGCACGCCAAAAGCGCCACGTGCGAGGCAAACACCTCGTCCACTGCTTCTGCGGGGGCCACTGCGGCGGGCTCGGGCTCCGGCGCCTTTTCGCCACCGCTGAATCCGGCATCGGCCGCTTTGCTCAGCAGGGTCGAGAGCTCGTCGTCGGTGACCGGCTTGGCGATCTCGCTGATGAGGTCGGCAAGGCCGGGGTCGATTTCGACCGTCGCAGGCTCGGGCTCATCCAGCGAGACAATGGGCACGGGCTCCATGTCCTCATCGTCGTCGCCCGACCAGAGATCGGCGTTGTCCCACGGCGCGGGCGCGGCGTCCTCATCTTCTGGCACGGCTGACCCGGCCATCAGCTCCAGCAGAGGATCATCCACCGCAAAGTCGGCAGGGTTTTCGCCGTTGTATTGGCTCAGCTCCTCCAAAAGCGCCTGGTTCTCGCTGGCAAATTCCGCCAGATCGGGCTCGGGCTCATCCAGTTCGGGGTCCGGCTCGGCGCCCTCTTCGGCCATCCACGAAAAGTCCTCTGGCTCAGGATTGGCCAGGGCGTTTTCGATGTCTTGCTGAAAGGAGCTCTCGTCAAAGGGAGCAAAGCCTTCAGCCTTCAGGGCGTCTTCGGGAGGCATGAACAGGCCAAACCTAAAGAGATGATCGGAAGGCTGAGCCTCCATCCTTTCCTTGGGGTTTGAACCTGCGGCGCACTCTGGCGAAATTGCGGGCAAACGAGAGGGTGGCATCTGCCCGGAGACTTGTGCATAATGCCTGTACTGCCAGCCGATGGGTCGGCAGCCCAATTGGAGGAGAAACCAACATGAAGAAGTTCCTGACCGTTCTCATCGCTCTCGGCCTCGTCGGCTCGTTCGTCGCCGGCTGCGCCCCGGAAGCCACTGAAGGCGGAGACGCTGAAACCCCTGCCGCCGCCGACGAGGCGATGGGCGAAGACGAGTAAATCTCGCTCACGCTTTCGACCAATTGGGTTCGCCCGGCTCCGGCCGTGCGAACCCAATTTCATTTCAGGCGGTCCAGTCGCTCCAAAGAACGGCGTCGGTGATCTCTTCCGCGGCCACTTCTCCGCCAATGATGCTTCCGCGAATCGCGCCGCTCACCTTGACCTGAGCCCCCGGCAGGATGACGGAATCCTCAATTGAGGCGCATTGCACTTGGGCTCCGTGACCAATCACGACCGCTCCCTTGGCATCGCCTTCCAGCTTTGCGCCGTCTTGAATCAGCGCTTTCCCGCCCGTGAGATGGCGGCTGGTGGCCAGGAAGCTCTCGCGGGTGCCAGTGTCGAACCATTCGCCCGAATAGAGCCCAGGCACGACGAGCTCGCCGCGGTCCACCAGCATTTGAATGGCGTCGGTGATCTCATATTCGCCCCGGCCACTGGGCTGAAGCTCGGGCAGCACCGACCAAAGCTGAGGGCCAAAGATGTACATGCCAGCCATCGCCCAGTTGGACTCCGGCACGGCGGGCTTTTCCACCAAGCGCACAATGCGGCCATCGGTGATGTTGGCCACGCCGAACCGGCGGGGGTCCTCCACCTGCTTCACCAAGTTCAGATTGGCCGCGCCGGATTCTTTGAACTGCTTCACAAACGGCGCAAGCGATTCGCCATAGACTGCGTCGCCCAGGTAGAGCATAAAGTCGTCATCGCCCACGAAATCCTGGGCAAAGCCCACCGCATGAGCCAAACCCTGGGGCTGAGTTTGGGTGACGCTGCTGAGCTTGAGGCCAAATTGGCTGCCGTCGCCCAGAGGCTCCATGATCTGCGGCCCCGTTTCGCCCACGACGATGCAGACCTCGGTGATGCCGCTCTCGCGCATCTGGTCAAAGGCGTATTCCAGCGTGAGCCGGCCGCCGAGAGGGAGGAGAGCTTTGGGGATGGCCCGGGTGACGGGATAGAGGCGGGTGCCCTTTCCGGCGGCTAAGATGACTCCTTTCATGACTGACTCTGCAGGCAAGAGCCTATCACAGGCCTGCGGTATTCTGCTGGCGTGCGGAGCGCGTCATGGATGACAGCCGCAGCGGTTTTTTTCGCCGCTTGGGGATGCGGCCCCTCGGCCTCGACGGAGGTCGTTGTTGAGCCTGAGCCGCCGGCCGCTTATGCGCCGGACAGCGCCAGCCAAACTGGGTTTGACCGTGCCGTGCTTGCCGCTCTGGCCGCCAGCAGGCTGGATGAAGCGAAAGTCGCCGCGCTTTGGTCTGAAACCACCACTCCCGGTCGGCAAGAGGCAGCCCTCAAGGCCATCGCGCCACATGTCAAAGACCTGAGATCAGCGCTCGGGAGCGCCTGGAGCCTCCCCTCGGCAGCGCGCCGCCCCGCCGACTCCTTGACGTGGCAGCAGGGCTGGCTCCGCATCGCCCATGCCGTGCGGCTGGAAGGCG
>JBGSIR010000156.1:0-3869 GCA_041742415.1 Fimbriimonadaceae bacterium
GGCCCTGCAGACCAACGCCCCCCACGTTCTGCGCCGCGAGGGCGGCGGGCTGACCTTGGAGCTCACCGAGAACCCCGACATCATCGCCGAGCTGGCCGCCGCCCAGCCGAGCGCGAGAGTGGTCGCTTTTGCCGCCGAGCCGGACTCCGGCTTGGACTATGCCCAGGAAAAGGCCCGCCGCAAGGGAGTGTGGGGCATCGCGGTGAACGACATCAGCCGCTCGGACGTGGGTTTTGGGGCCTCGGAGAACGAACTAACCCTTCTGGCCGAGGGCCGTGAGCCGGCCCGAAGCGGGCAAAAGGGCAAGCTGGAATGCGCCCTCTGGCTGTTGGAGCACTGCGCCGAAGGACTCTAGGCCGCGCCCGGGTACGATCCAATTTCATGAGCCTGCGCGCTGAACTCGACGCCCTCATTGCTGAGAAGAACCTTCTTGAGCACCCGTTCTACCAGGCCTGGAACCGGGGCGAGCTGCCGATGGAGGCGCTGGCCACTTATGCCCGCGAATACGGAGCCTTCATTGGCCAGGTCGCCGAAGGGTGGGCCATGAGCGGAGACCAGGAAATCGCCGCCGAAGAGCGCGAGCACGCCGTGATTTGGGGCGACTTCGCCGCGGCTCTGGGCACCCAGGTGGGCAGCCCGGAGACCGCGCAGGTCAAGGAGCTCACCCGCAAGGTGGGCGAGCGATTCAGCTCCCCGGCTGGCGCCCTCGGCGGACTCTATGCCTTTGAGGCTCAGCAGCCCTACACCGCCGGCAGCAAGCTCAAGGGCCTCCGCGAGCACTACGGCAGCCTGGGCGAAAAGGCCGAGCTCTACTTCGTGATCCACGAGACCGACTTCGCCGAGCCCGCCCTGCTGGCCGAGCGCATGGAGGCCCTGGACGCAAGCGGCCAGGCTGAAGCCAAAGCCGCCTGCGGCGAAGTGGCCGAAGCCCTTTGGGACGCCCTCACCGGCATCTGCGAAAAGCACGGCATCGCCTGCGGCCACGCCTAAACGCTGGGTAGCCTTTGCGGCGTGAACAACGCCGTTCGTCTCGCGCCCGATTCCAACCAAGCCCTTGGAATCGGGCGTTTTGCCGTTGACTTCCTTGCCGGCAGCCTCGGGCCCGGGCCGAGCGCGGCGGTGCTGGACCGCACCCGCCTCTTTCACACCGATTCGCTGGTCTGCGCCGCCTCGGCGCTGGCCCTGCAGACCAACGCCCCCCACGTTCTGCGCCGCGAAGCGCTGGACTATCTGGACGCAAACGGCGCCACGGTCTACGGCTCAGCCGAGCGGGTGAAGGCCGAAAAGGCCATCGCCGCCAACTCCTCGGCCGCCCGCGAGTGGGACTCCAACGGCACGAACTTCGGCTTTCGCCCCGAACTGGGACACACCGCCGGCGAGTTTGGCCACAACGACTTTTATCCGGTGGCCGTGGCCGCCTGCCAAGAAGAAGGGCTGGACGGCGGCAAGGCGCTGCTGGCCATGGTGCTCATCGATGAGATCCGAGGGCGGCTGGCGGAGGTTTTCAGCCTCAAGAGCTACAAGATTGACCATGTGGTGCACGGCGCCATCGCCAGCGCCGCCGCTTATGGGGCCCTGCGGGGAGCATCGCCGGAGCAGATCGAGAGCGCCATCGGCATGTTCGTGGCGCACCACATTCCCTGGCGGGCCATTCGCGCAGGCAAGCAGCTCAGCGACAGCAAAGGCGCCAGCGCCGCCATCAGCACCGAGGCCGCGATCCTCTGCATGAAGCGGGCCATGGCGGGCTTTCGCGGACCGCAGGACATCTTCCGCAACCCGGAATCGATGTTCCGCCAGTTTGAGCCGACCTCCGGCGACAGCCCCTTTGAGCTGGTGCTGAGCCACAGCGGAGACGACTTTGCCGTGATGGGCATGCATTTCAAGCTGGGGCTCTATGAGCACCAGTCGGCGGGCGCCATCCAGGCGGCCTTGGACTTCAGCCGGCAGCATCCTCACCTTTTGGTGGACAACCTCGCCGCCGTAGATGAAATCGTCATCACGGCCTATGAGCCCGCCTTCGGCATCATCGGCGACCCCGCGAAGCGAAACCCCACCACGCGGCAGTCTGCCGACCACTCCATGGTCTTCATCATCTCTCGTTTGCTGCGCAAAGCCGCCGAGATGGGCGCTCCGGCAGAGAATGACGACGCCTGGATCGCGCTGATGCTGGAGCCCGCCGACTACGGCCAGGCCGCGATTCATGACCCCGCCACCCGCGCCATCATGGAGAAGATCCGGTTTGAGCACGGCGGCGAGGAGTATGACCGCCGCTACCCAGATGGCATCCCCACTTCGATGAAGGTGCAGGCAGGCAGCCAAATGGTGGATTCCGGCCTGGTGATGTACCCCGCCGGGCACGCCCGAAACACCTCCGCCGACCTGCACCGCATCCTGGATGCCAAGTTCCGCCTGCTGGCGGGCCTGGCCGTGGATTCAGGCGCCGACGCGCTGGTGGCCCGCATGAATGCCCTGCCTTCGATGACCCCCGCCGAGCTGATGGGGCTGTATCACTTCGAGCTGGCCATGCGCGACTCGGTTGACTGAAGTGCCCAAAGGCGCGGGCTTTCTGCAAGACCCGCGCCTGAAGCATCTGGCCTGCGCCGCCAATATGAAGGTGTATGAAGCATTTGCTTCTCGCCGCCCTCTGCGCCGCTCCGGCCGCGCTGTGGGCGCAGGACCCCGTTGCCGCCCCCACCTGAACCGGATGACCCGGTGAAGGGCAGTTCCTCCGGTCGGGGGAATTCGAACAGCAGTTCAGCTTGACGGCGCGCTATGCCGACATCAACGTGGACCGCGCGCGGTGGCGCATCAACTACGCCTGGCGGGTCACGCCGCGCTTCCAGCTCGGCATCGAGCAGAACCCCAGCGTGAGCGAGTTTGTGCCGAACTTCAACTGGCTGCTGCAGACCGAGAGCGAGCGCCAGCCGCTGATCTCCCTCGGCACATCCAGCGACCGCATCGGCACGCCCGAGGGGAACCAGGCCTACTATCTGACGGTGGCAAAAGGCCTGCCCGGAGGCAAGGTCGCCCCCTACGTCAGCTTCAACTACTCGGAGTTTGACAAGCGGATGAACCTGCCCTTCGGCGTGAACTGGAGCCTCAGCCGAAACTGGGAAGTTCTGGCCATGAACGATGGCCGCCGCAGCCACGCTCTGCTCACCTATCGCCAAAAGGAGTGGAGCGCCAGCCTCATTTCCATCTGGATGGAGCGGGTGGGCGTGAGCGTGAGCGTCGGCTTTTAGGGCAGGCGCAGCAGCGCCTCTCGGAACGAGGGGCGCACCGTGACGAGGGACCGGATGGAGCCGAAGCCCGCGCGCAGCAGCCGGGCAGCTTCGGCCTCCGGCTCGCCCGTGCGAATCACCATCCGCCCTTCGGAAATCTCCACGCTCAGCCTCAGCTCTTCGGCCAGGCTCTGCACCACGGAGCCGTCGTGGGCCTCCACTTCCAGCCGCGTTTCGCCGAGGCTGTCCACCAGCTCGCGGGGTGAGCCAAAAAAGGCGACCCCGCCGTCGCGCACCACGATGACTTTATCCATGTGCTCGGCCAAGTCGGGCTGATTGGTTGCGGCCAAGAAGCACCGGCCCTCGGCCTCGGCCTGCGCCAGGCAAAAGCTCAGGATGCTCTCCTGCGCCCAGGGGTCCAAGGCGTCGAGATGGCCATCAAAGACGCCGATTTCATCCCGGCTGCAGAGGACCTCCAGGATGGAGACGGCGGCAACCTGGCTGCTGGAAAGGTGGCTGAGGGGAGTCTCCCGCTCGCCAAAGAGCCCGCAGGCATTCAGGCACTGCATCGTTCGGCCCGCTTCATGGGTGCGTCCTTGAGCGGCGCGGGCCAGCGCCATGGGTGAGCCTCGCCGCCGCCCCAGCCCC
>JBGSIR010000157.1:0-2557 GCA_041742415.1 Fimbriimonadaceae bacterium
GGCGGGCGAAGCGGCTGTGGTGCAGATGGTGAACGTGATGTTTGCCCAGGCCGTGCGCGATGGCGTCAGCGACATCCACATCGAGCCCTATGAGCGCCGCGTGGCCGTGCGCTTCCGCAAAGACGGCATCCTCAACGAAGCCCTCACTCCGCCCAAGCGCATGCACGCCGCCCTGGTGAGCCGCCTGAAGATTCTGGGCGAAATGAACATCGCCGAGCGCCGCCTGCCGCAGGACGGACGCATCAAGATCACCATCGCGGGCCGCCAGATCGACGTTCGCGTCTCGATTCTGCCCACCGTCCACGGCGAGCGCGCCGTCATGCGCATCCTGGACAAGGGCACCGCCATGCTCGGCCTGCCCGACCTCGGCATGAAGGGCGACACCCTGGAGATGTGGCGCAAGCTCATCACCGTGCCCTACGGCATGATCCTGGTGACCGGCCCCACCGGCTCGGGCAAATCCACCACGCTTTATGCTGCGCTGCAGGAGGTCATGAGCCCCGAGCGCAACGTGCTCACGGTCGAAGACCCCGTCGAGTACCAGCTCGAAGGCGTCGGCCAGATGCAGGTGCGCTCCAGCATCGGCCTCACCTTCGCCGCCGGACTCCGCTCCATCGTCCGCCAAGACCCCGACGTCATCATGGTCGGTGAAATCCGCGACCACGAGACGGCGGAGATCTCCATCCACGCGGCGCTCACCGGCCACCTCGTCTTCAGCACCCTTCACACCAACGACTCCTCCGGCGCCATCACCCGCCTGCTGGATATGGGCGTCGAGCCCTTCCTGGCGGCGTCGTCCATCGTCGGCGTGCTGGCCCAGCGCCTCATCCGCCGCAACTGCCCCCACTGCATCGAGCCCTACGACGCTCCCGAAGAGTCCATCATCGCCCTCGGCATCACCGAAGACGAGCTCAAGGCCTCCGGCGGGTTCAAGCACGGGCGCGGCTGCGAAAAGTGCGGCGGCACTGGGTTCAAGGGCCGCCAGGGCGTCTATGAGCTGCTCGTGGTGGACGAAGAGATCCGCCGCATGACCGTGGAGCGCACCAGCGCCAGCGTCATGAAGGACCACGCCATGAAGCACCTCGGCCTCCGCAGCCTCCTCGGCGACGGCCGCATCGCCGCCCTCAGCGGCATCACCACGCCGGAAGACGTCCTGCGCGTCTGCCAGCGCGACGACATCTAAGCGTTCAGTCTATGTTGTCAGCGTATGCCGCAGCTTGCTCCGCATCACGAGCCCTACTGATTGCTTTCGGCAAAAACTGATCGAAAACCTGCTCATATACAGTCATGGCACCCACTAAGCCCTCTTGAAGTCTCGGCCAATCGCTTCGGTCCATAGTTTTGATGCCCTCATCAAACACCGTGGAGATTCGACAGGCACTACAGTGATTTAGTCGATCCCATTTGATGATGAGGCCACTTTCGCGTTCGATAGCTTCTCTTTGCTCGAAAAGCTCATCAAAGACGGCCTCGTTGTACGTCTTGCCCTTGTCCAAGTACAGCCCCACCCATGCCTGGGACTGGTTGAGAACATATTCAAAGTAGACACCCTGATACTTCAAACTCCTTGCTTTCAGAAAATGATATGATCTAGGCTTCAATCGCGCATGAAATTGTGACTTTGCGCTAGCCATCTCAATGAGGCCACTCCAAAAATCAAACCTTTCCTCTTCCGCATTGGAATTATCGCTCCTTAACCCGGATGCGGCCTTTAGATCCACACTAGGTTGCTCCAGGACCGTAAAGAGAGGAGCCCAGATGGATCCATCAATTCTGACCGCCTCAACCTTGACCAAGTAAAAGTTTCCAGGTGTCGAATCATTTAGCCAAGAAATCGCGCGGATGTGCTCAGGCCGAAAGTCTGCCGCCACCCAAATTGCGGTCGATGCCTCAAGCATAGACATATAGGTCAAGAGCTTTCCGAGATGATCATGGTCAGTCCGCTGCAGCTGATTCTCAATTACAACAAGATGCCCAAACTTGTCTCGAGCAACCAAATCGACTGAGAAGCTCCCGCAAGCCTGCTCTCTCTCTGCGTCGCATAGGCCAATACCAATCCGCTCTTCAAGGGCCTCAATATTTTCTTGTAACCAGACCGTGAAATCCCACGCTTCGTGCGGCCAGACGTCGCGCAATGCTCCGAATTCCATCTGCCCAGGCATGGCAGGAATTATACTCTACTGGAGAGGTTGAAGGTCAATAAGCCGCCTATGGCCACGAGATCATCGCTGGAACAGTTGTTTGTACTCTCAGCCAGGTCCTGGATTCCTCACATGCTCTAGTGACAGCATTCTGTGGGCTGGCTGCCATATCACGAAACAGTTCTGCTGATGGATGTCCGGATTACCGATGTAAGGCCAGATAGCATCTAGGCTCAACGGTGACCACTGCCTTGTGCCCAGGGCATCCCATCCCTCTGGCCCATTCAGGCCCCTAGCCGCTGCTCAGCATCCCGGATCGCCGCGGTCAGGTCGTCGCGGCCTTCGGGGACGAAGGCGCTGGCCAGGCTCAGTGCTTCAAGTCCCCGCAGGCGCTCGCCGCGCTCGCCGAGGTCCAC
>JBGSIR010000158.1:0-1608 GCA_041742415.1 Fimbriimonadaceae bacterium
GGCCGCCAGCCCCGCCGCCGCGTCGGCCGCCGCCTTCGAGATGCCTCCGCGCACAAATCCAGCCGCCTTCCAGCGCCCCATGCCCGCCAAAATCAGCCCGGTGGGCAGGGCGATGAAGCCGACCACGACCACCACGCCAAAGAGGCCGAGCATGACAAACAGCCCGGCATAGCTGGCAAACGATAGGGAGCTGCCCGCATCGGCGATTTCGCCCGCCTGCTGCTTGGCCTGCGCCCGCGCCATGCTCCAGGCCGACCCTCGCTCGCCAAACTTTTCGGCCAGCGCCAGAGTCTGGGCGGCGTCGCGCTTGGGGTCGGCATAGAAGTCTCCCGCCGCCTTCAGCTGGGGGTTCTCCGAGTCCTGCAGGTTCGCCAGTGCGGCTTCAGAAAGCTTCTCCTCGTTGGCCAGGCGCTGGATGACCAGCAGGTTCAGCGCGTCAAACTCATTCTTCTTGGCCTGCGGCTCCAAGGCGTCGGCCACTGTGCCGAGCTGAGACTCCACCGTTTTGCGGGTGCTGGCTCCGCCTTCGGCGTTCACCAAAGACCGCATGGCCAATGCCATGCGAAGCTGAATCCCGGTCGTGGCGCGCTCCGGCCCCGTCGCCTCTTTTGGCGAGTAGTGCGAGAAAAGCGCCGCGGCGATGAGCAGGGCAAAAATCAGGCCCAGCGCCGCCCAAGTGATGGGGGCGGCAGGCCGCTGGGGAGCCGCCGGCGGGGCGGATTCGATGACGGGCGGCGGCTCCATGATTCTGAATCTACCGGGCAGGCCCGGCGCCCGTTCCTCATGTCCTAGTTTTCCTCGTAGAATAGAGACGCGTGTCTGCCTCTTCGCGCCCTTTGCGATGGCTCTTTCTGGACCTCAACTCCTACTTCGCTTCGGTGGAGCAGGCCGAGGACCCGAGCCTGCGCGGGCGCCCGGTGGTGGTCTCGCCGGTGGATGCCGACACGACCTTCGCCATCGCCGCCAGCTATGAAGCCAAGGCCTTCGGCATCCGCACAGGCACGCGCATCGGCGACGCCAAGCGCATGTGCCCTGACCTGGTGATCTGCCCCAGCCGCCCGCCGCTCTACATCCACTACCACCACCGCATCCTGGAGGTGCTGGAGGACGTGCTGCCCGTGGACAAGGTGTGCAGCATTGACGAGATGCGATTTCGCCTGCTGGGCGACGAGATGGAGCCCGCCCGCGCCCGCGCCCTGGCCGCCGAGATGAAGCAGGCCATCCGCGAAAACGTGGCGGAGAATATGACCTGCAGCATCGGCATCGCGCCCAACGCCTTTCTGGCCAAGCTTGCCACCGAGCTTCAGAAGCCTGACGGCCTGGTGCTGCTCCCGGCCGAGGAGCTCCCGGGCTCGCTTGCCGGGCTGGGGCTGAAAACCTTCACCGGCATCAACACCAAAATGGAGGCGCGGCTGCGGGCGTCGGGCATCTTTTCCAGCGACCAGCTCATCGCCGCCTCGGCCAATGAGCTGCGCAACGCGTTCGGGTCAGTCATCGGCGAGCGTTGGTGGCACCTGCTGCGGGGCGAGGAGCTGCCCGAGCCGCCCGAAGACCGCAAGAGCCTGAGCCACAGCCACGTGCTCTCGCCCGCCCGCCGCACCAGATCGG
>JBGSIR010000159.1:0-1668 GCA_041742415.1 Fimbriimonadaceae bacterium
GCGCTGTGGCATTCATAACAATGCTCGACCAGCAGCGGCCGCACCTTGTCCTCGAAAAACTCCATCCCCGGCGCGGCCAGCGACCGCCCCGGTGGAAGGCCGGCGGCGAGGACAAGCAGGTAAAGTTTGAAACGCGGCGGAACCATCGGGAAAAGCGGGAACGTCCCCCCGGAACGCCCCCGCCGCCCGCCGTCTTTCAGTCCGGGCCGCCAGCCTTCCCGGGTTTCGCCCACGGCACTACTCAAAAATGGAGCACGGGGCTCCGGCCCAATGGCGCTCAATTAAGGTGTAAAACTCTAATAATCAGCCATTTAACATGTTGCATTGCAACCCGTTTATGCTAAATGTGTTGCGTGGCAAAATCTCCCTGTTCCCATCCTGAGTTCCCCGCTTTCCGCCCACTGCTGGCCCCGTTGAAAGCCGCCCGCCAACGCTTGGCCGAGCCCCGCCCGCTCCACGATCTGGAGGCCGTTGCGGGAGCATTCTTTCCTTCCGCCCTGATGCGGGAGTTGGCCTCCCTGCCCGGAACCCGCCAGCGCTGGCTGCCCCCGGTTCTCATGTTCTGGTCCTTCCTCGGCATGGTGCTCAACCCCGGGATGCCCTGCCGCGAAGCCCAACGCGCCGTCCAGGCATGGTGGATCCGTCAGGGCAAAACATGGCGCACCACCGCCACCAGTGCTTTTTGCACCGCCCGCGCACGCCTGCCCCTGTCATGGCTGCACCGCCTTCACGTCCGTCAGGCGGACCTCTTCCATGACGCCGTGCCGCGTCTGGAAGGCTGTCACGGACGGCGTGTCCTTGTCGCCGATGGCACCACCATCCTGACTCCCGATACTTACGCCAACCAAACCGCATGGCCCCAGCCCGTCACCCAGAAGCCTGGCTGCGGGTTTCCGCAAGTCCATGTCGTCGCTCTCTTTTGTCTGGCCAGCGGCGTCCTCCTGCGGGCGGCCCACGGTTCCATCAAAATCCCCGAAGCACGGCTCTTCGCCCTCCTGCGCGGTTGCCTGAAAAAGGCCGATCTGTTGGTGGCCGACCGAGGGTTCTATTCCTTTGCCAACTTCGCCCTGCTCGCCCGGCGTGGCGTGGACCTCATCGTGCGAACCCCTAATATTGAACAACAGAGCCGGAAGAAGGGTTATGGCATTGGCTCCGGCGACCGCCTCCTTGTCCTGACAAAATCAAAGCGCCGAAGCACTGCCATGAGCCGCCGTCTCTGGAACAAACTGCCTCCTGCCATCACCGTCCGGCAAGTGCGGCTGGAAAGCATCCGGGACGGATTCCGCCCCCGCGTGCTGATCCTCACCACCACCCTGCTTGATCCCATCCTGTGGCCTGCGGCCCTTCTGTTCTCCCTCTATGAGAGGCGCTGGCGCGTCGAACTTTGCTTTGATGATCTCAAAACCACCATGGGTGCCGAAAAAATGCGCTGCCTAACCCCTGGCATGGTGCGCCGCGAACTGCTCTGCCATGCCATCGCCCACAACCTCGTGCGCCGCCTCATGCGGGAAGGCAGCCGCCAAACCGGCACCGTCCTTGAGCGCGGCAGTTTCAAAGGCACGCTCGACACCCTGCGCCAATGGCAGTGCAGCATCGCCGCCGCCAGCGGGAAAGAGCGGGCGCAACGCTACCACGCCATGCTCCAGCTCCTCGGCGACGATGGCGTCC
>JBGSIR010000160.1:0-2842 GCA_041742415.1 Fimbriimonadaceae bacterium
TCGGCGCGCTCATCTCCGCGGTCTTTGCGGTGGCCTGCGGGTGCGCGGCGCAGGGGCTGCTCCACCGATGGATGAAGGAGCTTGACCCGGCCGAGCGCTGGGGTCTCGGCGGCCTGATTGGCCTGGGCGCCTTCGGAACACTCTCCGTTTTTGTGGGCCTTCTCCCCAATGGCGTGGCTTGGGGCCTGCCGGCGCTCGCCGGAGTGGCGGCCGTTGGCGCCATCGCCGCATGGCAGGGCAAAAAGCTCCCTTCGCCAAGCGTTCAGATTCCCAAAGGCTGGGCCATTCTTTCGCCGGTCTATGCGGTTCTCATCGGCCTGCTGGGCTTGGTGGGGGCGCTCGCGCCCAGCACGACCATGGATTGGGACAGTCTGGCCTATCACCTGGCCGCCCCCAAGATTTGGCTTCTGGATGGTCAGGTCGGGCCGATTCAGGCCATGCACCACAGCAATTTTCCGTTTGCTATTGATGGGCTCTATCTCTATGGGCTTTGGTGGGGCGGCGAGGCCGGAGCCAAGGCCTTTTCGGTGATCATCTTTGGCGCCGGAGCGCTGGCCCTTTTGGGGCACATTCGCCGCACCGTTGGAGCATCGGCGGCTTGGTGGGCCGTGCCCGCGTTTGCCTCCATTCCGGTGGTGGCGTGGGAATCGGGCACCGCTTATGTGGATGTGGGGCACGGGCTTTTTGCGGCTTTTGCTCTGCTCTATGGCTCAGAGGCCATGACCACAAAGCGGGCCGGGAGCTGGGCGATGGCCGGCATTTGCCTCGGGTTCTGTCTAGGATCGAAGCACACTGGGCTGCATATTGGGCTGGCCTTTGGCGCCGCCTCCTTGTTGGTGATGGCGCTGCGGCGAGACTTTTCGGCGCTGAAGGGGCTTAGCCTGGCCGCCGCGCTCGGGCTCTCGCTCGCGGCGCCATGGTATGCCAAGTCTTATGCCTTTACCGGCAACCCGGTGTTTCCCTTTCTGCACTCCGTCTTTGAAAGCCCAGAATGGGATGATTGGCGGGCCGAGATTTATGCCAATGAACAGCAGACCTTTGGCGTTGGCCGGACCGAAGAGGGGCGAGACTTTCTGCAAATCGGCCACGCCGTGCTTGGCTTGGCCTATCAGCCTGGCCGCTATGTGAACCCGGGCCAGACTCAGGGGCTGGGCTTCCCCACGGGAGCGGTGGGCGCGGCGGCGGTGCTACTCGCCCTCATTCCGGCGGCGATGGGCTGGGTCAACCGCCGCAGCCAGCTCCTGCTGGGAGCCATGGGAATCGGCATGATCCTCTGGTTCATTCTCAGTCAGCAAAACCGGTATCTCACGATCTGGGCGATCCCCGCCTGCGCCGTGGGAGCCGTGGCGCTTGGGCTCCTGGACAAAGCCAGCCTGCGCCGCCCGCTGCAGGGCCTCATTGCGCTTCAGGCCGCCTACACGCTGTACCTGATCCATGCCACCACAACCTCCAGCCAAATCGCGGTGGTCACGGGCGGCATGCCGGCCAGCGAATATCGCCGCCAAACCACAAGCTTTGCCGTCGCGGCAGAAGAAATCAACTCGCGGGCAGACATCAAGCGCATCGCGCTTTATGATGAAGTTTTCGGGTTTTTGTTGGACAAACCCTATCTCTGGGCGAACCCTGGCCACTCCCGGGTCATCCCTTATGAATCCTTGGAAGACGGCGAGATGTACGCCGACGCCATGCTTGAGCTGGGCTTCAGCCACGCCTATGTGAGCACCGCCTTCACTCCGCCCGCCGACCTGGAGCGCTGGCTCGCGGCGATGGGAGTGCAGGGCGACCAGCCCTATCAAGGCGAAGACCGCCAGGCTCAGATGCAGAATCTTGACCTCAAGTGGCGCGTGCTCATCGCCGAGGCAGTGCGTTCGGGCCGGGCCGTTTTGGAGCCCTCGGCCGGACGGGGCCTCATCCTGAGGTTCACCCCCCGGGCCGGGTAATTTTCCTTCCATCCGCCGTGATGCAAGAAGCCCCTTTGGCCAAGCACCTGTCGCAGACCTCTGACTTGGCCGGTCTGCCGAGCACCAACTTCGAAAGGCCGCGTGGCCAAGTTGAAGTGACCATCGCCTCCGGCGTGACTCAGGCGCATTTGGCGGGTCTGCCGGACCCGATCACGGCCTCGCGGCTGGACGCGCTCAAGCGCATCGCCGCCGCAGGCGTGAGCATCGACTTTTTGAAGTTCACCCCCTCCGGCCTCAGCTTTGTCTGCCAAGACGACGACTCGGCCGCCGTCGAGAAGGCGCTTTCCGGCCTGCAGGGACGGCTGGAGCTTCAGCCCGACCGCTGCATCGCCTCGATCCAGGCCGCCAATATGCGCGCCGAAGAGGGCCTCACGGCGCTCATCATCAGCCAGCTCGCAGCTCTGGAAGCCCAGATCGTGCACCTCGCCGACATGCACGACCGCCTGCTGGCCGTGACCGATTCCGCCGGAGCGCGGATCATCGAAGCGGAGATCGCGGCCCGGGTGGCCAAGGCGGTGCGATGAGGATTCGCGTTCTCAAATTTGGCGGCACCAGCGTCCGCACGCCCGAGGCCCGCATGCAGGCCGCACTAAAGGTGGTGAAGGCCAAAGAGCAGGGCGTTGCGCCCGTGGTCGTGGTGAGCGCGATGGGGCGCCGCGGAGAGCCTTATGCCACCGACACCCTCGCCGCTTTCCTGCGCGACATCGACCCCAGCGTGGAGCCCGACGCGCGCGAAATGGACCTCGCCATGGCCTGCGGCGAAGTGCTTTCAGCGGTTGTTTTCTCGCACATGCTCAAGACTCTGGGCCACCACGCGATGGCGATGCGCGGCGGCCAGGCCGGCATCCGCACCGACGGGCGCTACGGCGATGCCCGCATCA
>JBGSIR010000161.1:0-5400 GCA_041742415.1 Fimbriimonadaceae bacterium
CCTCGCGGATGGCCCGGAGCCAGCCCTTGCGCGGCATGGCCGGAGCCTCCCGCCAAGCCGGGTGCGCCAGGAGGCTGTCCAGCTGTCTGCGCCTCAATCGACGAGCGCGAATGGTTTCATGCGTCACTTTTCTGTGCCTCCACTGTCCTCATATTGGCACATATTCATCACAAAAGAAGGCCATCATGCGCCATTCTAGTCACATGCCCCCCTCCGCCCGACTGACCGCCGCCATCAAAGCGCACGGGTAGAATTGGGGCTAAGGAACTCTCCAGGACTTCGCCGGGAAGAATGGAGACACAGCCCTATGGCAAAGCAGCGCACCGTCGTCGTCGTTGGAGGAGGCCTCGCCGGCCTCATGACCACCATGAAGCTGGCCGAAGCGGGCCACCGCGTGAAGCTTTTCAGCATCGTGCCGGTCAAGCGCAGCCACAGCGTGTGCGCGCAGGGCGGAATCAACGGCGCGGTGAACCTGCGCGGCGAGGATGACAGCCCCTACCTCCACTTTGAGGACACCATCACCGGCGGTGACTTTTTGAACCACCAGCCGCCCGTGATGCAGATGGCCGAGCGGGCGCCGGCGATGATCTATCTGATGGACCGAATGGGTGTGCCCTTCAACCGCACTCATGAAGGCGTCCTCAGCTTCCGCCGCTTTGGCGGCACGCTCAAGCACCGCACCGCCTATGCCGGAGCCACCACGGGCCAGCAGCTCCTTTACGCCCTGGATGAGCAGGTGCGCCGCCATGAGGCCACCGGGCTGGTCGAAAAATTTGAAGGCTTTGAGTTCATCGGCCTCATCAAGGATGGCGAAGGCCGCTGCCGAGGCATCATCAGCCAGAACATGCGGTCGATGCAGATCGACAGCCACCCCGCCGATGCAGTGGTCGTCGCCACCGGCGGCAATGGCGTGGTCTTTGGCCGTAGCACCAACTCCATCATCAACACCGGCGCGCCGGTGAGCATCTGCTATCAGGAGGGCGCCCACTATGGCAACCCCGAGATGGTGCAGATCCACCCCACGGCCATCCCCGGCGAAGACAAGTGCCGCCTGATGAGCGAATCGGTGCGCGGGGAAGGCGGCCGGGTGTGGGTGCCGCGAGACGCGGCCGATCAGCGGCCCGGCGCCGACATCCCCGAGCAGGATCGCTGGTACGTCTGCGAAGAGCTCGATCCGGTCTATGGCAACCTGCTGAGCCGCGACATTGTCAGCTTCATCATCTACTGCGTCTGCCGCATGGGCAAGGGCATCCGGGGGCAGGAGCAGGTCTATCTCGACATCACCGACCTCAAAAAGAAGAAGGGGCTAAGCGAAGAGATCATCCGCGACAAGCTGGGCGGCGTGCTGGAGATTTACGAAAAGTTCATGCGCGAGGACCCCATCAACAATCCGATGCGCATCTATCCGGCGGTCCACTACACCATGGGCGGGCTCTGGGTCGACTTTGAAAAGGGAAGCAATGGCCCGCTGGACACCACCAGCCACCGCAACCAGATGACCAACATCCCCGGCCTCTATGCGGCGGGCGAAGCGGATTACCAGTACCACGGCGCCAACCGCCTGGGCGCCAACGCCCTGCTCACCTGCCTCACCGGCGGCGAGCTGACGGCGCAGGGGGTCACGGCCTATCTGAACTCGATGGAAGTGAGCGCGGAGGACGTGGACGCCCGTGTGGTGGCCGACGCCAAGGCTTATCGCGAAGCCCAGTTCCAGCAGCTCGCCAAGAGCGACGGCAGCGAGAACCCCTACCAGCTGCTCTCCGAGCTGCAGGACACCATGTGGAACTACTGCGGCATCTGGCGCCTGCAGGAGGACCTGGAGGGAGCCCGCTCTACGCTGGACGAGCTGACCGCCCGCGCCCAAAACTGCGCCCAAGTGGATGCCGGACACTGGATGAACCAGGCCGTGCCCTATATCCGCAACGTGCAGAACATGATCGAGATGAGCAAGGCTATCGTCGGCGGCGCCATCGTCCGCACCGAGAGCCGAGGCGCCCACTTCAAGCTGGACACCCCCGGCCGCGACGATGACAAGTGGCTCGTCACAACCAAGGCGATCTGGGGATCGGAAGGGCCGACCTTCGACCTCAACGAAAAGGTGGACTGCACCTACATGGCGCCCCGCGCCCGCAAGTACAAGGTGAACCAGGCGATCATCGTGAAGAAGATCATGGGCGACGACTTCTTCACCAGCCGGGGCATCCCCGACCCCACCGTTGCCGCCGTCGAAGCCTGATCTTCGGATCAGGCTTCGGGAAGATGACAGAGTGGTCATGTTTTCGAGAACCTGTGTTAGAATCCCAGTCATGCTGGGCATGTCAATGGGGATGGTGCTGGCGTGTGCGCCCGCGGCCGTCGCCGATCTTGATCTCGCGGAGTACCGCGCCATGATTCGGCCCTCGGATGAGGAGCTGAGCTTTGAAAGCATCGGCTGGAAGCCCACCTTCTGGGAGGCGGTCACCGAGGCTCAGGCCACGGGCAAGCCCATCCTGCTTTGGGCCATGAATGGCCACCCGCTGGCCTGCACGTGAAACAACGGAGTCATCGCCAGGCAGGTTGTCTGGTCCAATTCTGAAGTTCAAGAGCTGCTCCGCCGCTTTGTGGTGAGCGCCGACGAGGTTCACCGTCTGCAGACGGGCTCCGACCCGGAATCCAAGCTGGCCCAAAAGGTTTTTGAGCAGGGCCACTACGCCGGCCGCACCCAGCCCTCCAGCACCCGGCAGGGCATCTATGCCGCCGCGCCGAGCGGGGAGATGCTGGCCAGCGTCAACTCCAACGACGCCAACCGCGTGGCCGCCATGCTTCGCCAGGCGCTGAACAAGTGGAACGGCATGACCGAAGCCCAGCGCATGCTGCCGGGCAGCCCCGTCGAAATCAAGAAGCAGATCCGCCGCGCCGAGGATATGTTCCCCAAAGACGGCTTGACCCTGCGCGTCTTCAGCCGAGACTTGCCCGGCGGCCAGCGTCCGCCCGATTGGCGGGCCGACGCCTGGAATCAATCCTTTGCCTGGTTCCGCCGCGGCGAGCTCCAGCTCCCGACGGGGCCCATGCCCAAGGTCGGCCAGACTGTGCCGCTCGTCTCCATCATCCCCCGCCGCCTGGCCAAGCTGAACTTCCTGGACAATGTCCGCGGCCAGACTGGCCCGTTTGATGACAGAAACATCAGGGCCGCCTCGCTGCAGGGAACGGTGGAAAGCATCAAGGGCTCGGTCATCACGCTCAAGCTCAGCGGCGAAAGCCACACCGAGCGCACGGGCCAATGGTCGATTCGCGGCTTCAACGATGCCCCCAGCCCCCAGCGGCAGGAAATGAAGCTGGCGCTCTCGGGCCGCGCGGTCTTTGACCAAGCGGCGGGCAAGTTTGCGGAATTCGAGCTGCTGGCCGTGGGCACGCGCACTGGCGCCACCCAATTCAACGGCCGCCACGACGACCCCGGCCCCGCCCGCATCGGCTTCTACGCCACGCTCACGGGAGACCAGCCCTCCGAGCGAGTCGCCCCCGACTACATCAGCGCCTACGGCTGGAACTGATCCGTCCGCCCCTCGTTCACAAGAGCGAGGGGCGGAAAAAGGCTATCCGCCAGCGGCCCAGCGGCCCTGAGGACGGAAGGTGAGGTGGTCGAAGAGCGAGGCTTGGCGCGGGCCGATGGCGGGCGACCAAACGAGGAGCCCGAACGGAGTTGAGGCCATGGCGGATTCGCCTTCCACAATCTTCTCAGCGCCCGTCTCCAGGTTCAAAACCACCGTCTCGCTGCCGCGCACATAGCGCAGATAGCGGGGCTCGACCAGTGACTTGATGGCTCCCCTCACTTCGCCGGCGGGGCTGGAGCGGCCGGTGGCGATGTCGTGCATCGTCAGCCGGACGGCGCCATAGGGGGTGTCCCACAGCGCCAGCGCCTCCGTTCCTTCCTTCAAAAATCGAACGGTGGTGGCCGTTTCGCCCAGCCGCCGGAAAGAGGTGGCGCCGGTGGTGATGTCCATCTGCGCCAGGCCATAGCCGGCGGGAGAATTGACGAGGGCGGCGAGGCCCGTGCCGAGCTCCACAAGGCGGTCATCCACCGGGCCGCCCGCAAAGGCATATCCGGGCAGGCGCCCGATGAACTGGGCCGCGGGGTTGGGCTCGGACATATCGAGCAGCACCACGCACTCCAGCCACGGATCGCTCAGGCTGCCCCACCGCGCCAAAAGATAAAGCTTGGAGCCGATGCTTTGATAGCCGCTGATGGAGGTGAAGCCCAGCTCACGCTTGCCCTCATTGCTCAATCGGGCGGTCTCCGCGCGCTCTTCGGCGCTGGCCACGCGGGGCGAAAGCGGAAGCGCCGCCAAGCGCGAGACCCCCAGAATCCGCGCATCATCGCGCAGAGTGATGCCGCTGGCATCGAGCTGCACAATCTTTCCGCCGTAGTTCAGAGTAATCTTTTGGGCCGGATAGAGGCTGGGGGCGCTGTGCTCCAGCGTCAAAACCTCCGCGCTTGTCTCTCCCGCCTGCAGGGTAAAGACCTCATCGGCGTACCGAATGCTGGCCTGCTGAACCGCCACGGCTGCCGCCACAAAAGCGATCATTTTCGAATCCTCACTGCATGCAATGCCAAGACTGCCCTCTCTTTGACCCCGAGCTCCGAAGATGCCGGGACGGCAAGATCAACCCCCAAAAGTGGGAGCAGGCTCTGGAGGCGGCGAATGTTTTTGGCATTCGCGCCCTCTGCGCCTACAACGACCACCGGGAGGCCCTTGCCCGCTCCAGAGGCCGTCCGATGCACGGCGAACCCCGAAGGCATACATAATAGCTTACATGGAAGACAGCGGCCTCTATCGGCTCTATCGCCTTGCTCAGCTTGACCAGCAGTTGAGCGCGATGCGAAAGCGGGCCAAGGCGCTGGACATCGGCAAGGAAGAGAAGGGCGCCCTGCGCCGCTTGACCACCGAGGCCGGCCCCGCCATTGAGCGGGTGCGCTTTGGCCAGCGCGAAATCGAACGGCTTCTCACCAGCTCTGATGAAAAGCGCCTGCGCGCCGACAGCTATGAAAAGCGGCTCTACTCCGGCGAATTTGTGAACCCGCGCGAGGTGGAGGACTACAACAAAGAAGTCAAGCTCCTGCGCGAGCAGGCCGAGCTGGAGGACCAGGCCGCCTATGACCACGAAGCCGCCCTCGGCCCCCACCTGGCCCAAGCCAAGGCCGCCAAAAAAGAGATCAAGCGGCTCAAGCTGGCCATGCAGGCCAAGCGCGAAGAGGCTCTGCGCGCTCATGCCCAGATCGAAAAGACCTATGAGGAGGCCCGCGCCCCCCGGGCTGAGCTGCTGGCCGCCGTGCCCAAGCCCCTGGTCGAAGCCTATGAGGCGCTGCGAAGCCGCATCGGCGACCCCGCGCTGTCCCTGGTGAGCCCCGACCTGCGGTGCACC
>JBGSIR010000162.1:0-3223 GCA_041742415.1 Fimbriimonadaceae bacterium
AGTGGCCGAGGTGAACGAGCTGGCCGCCGTCGCCGCCGAAGAGCGCATCGCCGAGATGGTGCTGGACGCCCTGGAGCCCCGCAGCCATCACTGGCCCGGACTCACCGTGGAGGGCGAAGAGCCCGACTGGGCGGAGATCGAGGCCAAGCGTGCGGCGCGGCTTTCCGAGATCCGCGCGGAGCTGGCGCAGGGCCTCCACCAAGAGGTGGAAATCAGCGTGGACAGCGAAGAGAGCGCTCAGCCCTTCTTCCAAGTTTTCTCCCCTCAGGGAACCCAAGAGATGGGGATGGACACCCAAGATATGCCGGGCTCACCATTTGGTCAAACCCGCCATGTCAGCCGCCGCATTCGCGTGAAGGACGCCCGCGAGCTGGTGATTGAGACAGAGGCCAAGCGGCGCATCGACAAGAGCAGCATCATCCGCGACGCCGTGGACCGCGCCGAGCAGACCGGCATCATCTTCATCGACGAAATCGACAAGGTGGCGGGCTCCAGCGGCTCCTCTGGCCCGGACGTGAGCCGCGAGGGCGTGCAGCGCGACCTCCTGCCGATCATCGAAGGCAGCGTGGTGCCAAGCAAATACGGCCCCATCCGCACCGACCACATCCTCTTTGTGGCGGCGGGCGCTTTTCACATGTCCAAGCCGAGTGACCTGATTCCCGAGCTTCAGGGCCGCCTGCCGATTCGTGTGGAGCTGGAGGCGCTGGGCGCCAACGACTTCACTCGCATCCTCACCGAGCCCCGCAACTCGCTCACTTGGCAGTATCAGCAGCTTTTGGCCGCGGATGGCGTGCAGATCACCTTCACCGACGAGGCGCTGCGCGAAGTGGCCCGCCTGGCGGTGCTCGTGAACTTCAAAACCCACGACATTGGCGCGCGGCGGCTTCATACCATGATGGAGCGCATGCTGCAGGACCTGCTGTTCCAAGCCCCTGAAGTCTCCGTCCCCAAGCTGGAAATTGACATGAACTATGTGAAGGCCAAGCTGGGATGGGTTGAGACGGCCGACCTGGAACGGACCATACTCTAGGGCAAGTGGCCGACGGCAGCAAGCGAAGGCAGGCGCACCCTGTGGTGCAGATCCTGGTGCTCACGCACCTGGTGATCATCGCGTCTTGGAGCCTGCCCCAGCCCCCTCCCGCTCTGGAAAACGGCAGCGTGCAGCCCTCGCCGCGCACGGTTGTGAGCAACCCCGTTTCCTGGGGGCTCTGGGCCAACCAGCGCTTCCGCTCCTCCCCGGCCATCCAAACCCCGATGCTCACCCTTGGGCTTTGGCAGTACTGGGACATGTTTGCCCCTGACCCCAGCCGCCTCGATATTTGGATGGATGCCGAGGTGGTTTACGCCAATGGCTCCACGGCCATCGTTCCCTACCCCCGCATGTCACAAATGTCGATTCCTGAGAAGTATCTCAAGGAGAGGTTTCGCAAGTATGTCGAACGGATGAACGGGCTGGAATTTGACTTTAAGTGGCCGGCGCTGTCGCAGTGGATGGCCGCGCAGGGCTGGAAGGACCCTTCAAACCCACCGATAAGGGTCACCATGCGGCGCCATTGGCGCGACATTCAGCGCTATCCCGAAAAGACGCCTCCGCAGTACGCGACTTTTGCCTTTTATACGCATGAAGTCGATCAAGAAAGGCTGAAGGAGGACAAGTCTTGGTGAAGCGGCTGCGCGAGTGGATGTTCGGCTATGGCTCGCCTATCCCCCTCGGCGTCTTTCGCATTTTGGCCGGCGGGCTGGCGCTTGTCAACCTCGCCTTTGTTTTTCTGGATTTTGAAGTTTGGTTCACCGAGCGCGGCCTCACTCCTGAAGCTTTTGCCCAGGCGAATCACGGCAGCATTTGGCGCCTGAGCCTGCTGAATGGAGTGACCGACGACCGCATCACGCTGGCGGTCTACCTGGGCACGATGCTGGCCGCGCTGCTCACGACGGTGGGGCTCTTCACGCGAGTCTCGGCGGCGCTGCTCTTCTTGGGCGTCATCAGCCTTCACGCCCGAAACATGGACATTTTGCACAGCGGAGACACGCTGCTGCGGGCGTGGATCTTCATCCTGATGATTTCTCCGTGCGGCGCCGCGCTCTCGGTCGACCGCTGGCTGCGCGTTCGCAGAGGAAAGGAGCCCATTCAAGAAATCTCCCTTTGGCCGCAGCGGGTGGTTGTCATTCAGCTGGCCATTATCTATATCACCACTGTCTGGCATAAGCTCTTAGGGGTCCACTGGCTCGACGGCACCGCAACGTGGTACACGTCGCAGCTCACCGAGTTTGAGCGCTTCCCCACGCCGCCATTTTTCAGCCAAATGCCCTTCATCGCTATCGAAACATATTTCGCACTGGTGGCCGAGGTGGCCATGGGCACCCTGGTTTTTTGGAAGAGGGCCCGGAGCTGGGTCATTCTTGCTGGCCTAGCCCTGCACGCGGGCATCGAATATTCCATGAACATCCCGCTCTTTGCGGCGATCATCACGGCGGGATATGTGGCGCACTACAGCGGCGCGGAAATCACAAGGGCATGGCAATTTGTGATGTCCAAGGTCGGCCGAAAGACGAAGGAGGAGGCCCATGCGTAAGGGAATGCGCCTGAAGGACTGGCTCGCGTTTAACAAGCCGAAAGCGGGGCCTGGCTATGGCGTGCAAAAGGACTACTTCTTGTCGGTCCTGGCCGGAGTCAGCCGCCTGCCGGCGCTTTCGGCTCTCGCCGCGCCGGGCGGGAAAGACGGCGCCGTGGAGGGCTTTGCGGTGCCTCTGGGCGCAAACGCCGACAAGGATTCCATCCATCAGCCCATGCTGCGCGGCGCCTATGGCCTGGCCAGCCCAAACCAGAAAACGGTGCTGCGGCTGACCGTAGTGCCGCGGGAGGAGGCGGGCTTTGACCCCGAGAAAATCGCCCTGGCGCCGGAGGCCAAGCTGCTGCCCGCCGAGGTGGTGCGCCGCATCCGCGCCTCTTGGCACCTGATGCAGTTCACCTTCGAAAGCTATGACCCCGAGGTCTACCCCGCCCTGGACTTCCTGTTGGACCTCGTTCGGCGCACCTCCGAGCTCACCGAAGGGGTGGCCGCCGACCCCATCAGCCAGGTCTACAAGCTGCCCGCCGAAGTGCGGCTGCCGCGGGCCGCGCAGAACCCCGTCAGCGCTCCCGACCACGTGGCGGTGCGCATGAGGGTGCTCCCCGACGGGCTCCACATCTTCACCCTCGGGCTCCAGAAGTTCGGCCTTCCCG
>JBGSIR010000163.1:0-4643 GCA_041742415.1 Fimbriimonadaceae bacterium
GCCGTTGGTGATGACGTCGAAGAAGTGTCCGACCGGAAGTTCGCGCAGGCGCTGGGTGTGGTAGGTCGGCACGGGCCGCGCCACCGCGAGGCCGCGCTGGGTGATCATGCCCTTGCCGTCGCCGAGCTCGCCGTGGCAGGGGGTGCAGTAGATGCGGTACCGCTCTTGGCCCCGCTTCACCTTGTCAGCGTCGGTCTCGGTGGGGAATTCGCGCACCAGCTTGCCGTCGGCGCCATAGCCGGTGTGGAAGGCGGTGTCGGTCTTGGCTTCGCCAAAGGCCACGACGCCCTTCGGCTCCTCGCGGATGGTGCGGTTGTCGCGGTGGAATTCACTCACGCGGTAGCCCTTTTCCTTGGGCTGCACCCACATGTCGTAGTGGCATCCGCTGGCCAGAATGGCGCAGCTCAGGCCCAGCAGGCCGAGGCGCTTCATCAATAGCCCTCCGAAGTCATCACAGGCTCAATCATTTCGGCGTTCAGCTCCGCGAAGAGCTTCTCGGCCTTCGCTTCGTCGTAGTTGGGGTCGTCCGCTTCGATGCAGAGCACAAATCGGTCGGTGCTGGCGCGGGTCATGGCCTCGCAGTTGAACACCGGGTGGTGGGGCTTGGGCAGTCCGTTCTTTGCGATCATCCCGCCCGCCGTCGCAAAGGCGGCAAAAAGGATGGTGCACTCAAATGTGACCGGCACAAACATGGGCCACGTCATCGGGGGCTTGCCGCCGACGTTGTGCTCATAAACCATGATGTTGCTGACCCAATCGGGCCAGACGATGGCCTGGACGGCCGGCGGCAGGGTTTCGACCAGAGAGTTCATTGCTCCGCTGGTGCTGGCCTGCAGGAAGAGGCCCGCCAAGGCTCCGACGATACCGGCGCCCAGCGCGATGAGGTGGAGGCTGTTGTCCTTGCCGCCGATGATGTCGATCAGGCCGTGCACCGGATAGGGGCTGTAGCCCTCCATCTTGGTGAAGCCCAGGGCCTTGGCCCGCGAGGCCGCTTCGATGAGCTCCTCGCCCGATTCCCAGGCGCCCACGATTCCGTAGGGCTTGGGGCTGGTGTCTCTGCCATGGCTCATTTAGGCTGTCTCTCCCGCCGGTTCGGCGTCTTTCTTGGAAGCGTGGCCCCGCTCGTGGAGCAGCTCCTTCATTTCAAAGATGTTGATCATGGGCAGGAACCTGATGAAGAGGAACATCAGGAAGACGAACATGCCGATGGTTCCAAAGAACATCGCAAAGTCCACCCAGGTCGGCGTGTAGAAGCCATAGCTGCTCGGCACGTAGTCGCGGGTGAGCGAGATCGGGATGATGACGTAGCGCTCGAACCACATGCCAATGCTGATGCTGGTGCAGATGACCATGAGCGCCTTGGTGTTGGAGCGCACTTTTTTGAACCACAGCATCTGTGGCAGGGCCACGTTGAACAGAATCAGCGCCCAGAACGCCCACGAGTAGGGGCTGTTCGCAATGTCCGTTCGGTTCACGAGGAGCGAAATCTCATAGGGCGAGCCGCTGTACCAGGCGTAGTAGGCCTCCATCACATAGCCATAGGCGACGATGAGGCCGGTGGCCAGCATGATCTTCGCCATCCAGTCGATGTGCTTCGGGGTGATGAAATCCTCCAGGCCATACCACTTGCGCAGCGGGATGGCAAAGGTGAGCACCATGGCAAAGCCGGCAAAGACGGCGCCTGCCACAAAGTAGGGCGGGAAGATGGTGACGTTCCAGCCGGGCACGATGCCCATGGCGAAGTCGAAGGAGACGATGGTGTGCACCGACAGGACGAGCGGAGTGGAGAGGCCCGCCAGGATGAGCGTCGCGTGCTCATAGCGGTGCCAGTGCCGCGCGGCGCCGCGCCAGCCCATGCTCAGCGCGCCATAGGCGAATTGGGCGATGCGGTTCTTGGCCCGGTCGCGAAGGGTGGCGAAGTCGGGAAGCAGGCCGATGTACCAGAAGATGATCGAGACCAGGATGTAGGTGGTGACCGCAAACACGTCCCAGATGAGGGGCGAGCGGAACTGCGGCATCATGGCCAGGATGTTGGGATAGGGGAAGAGCCAGTAGGCAACCCAGGGCCGCCCGGTGTGCAGAAGCGGATAAAGGCCCGCGCACATGACCGCAAAGATCGTCATGGCCTCCGCAAAGCGGTTGATGGAGTTTCTCCACTTTTGCCGCAGCAGAAGCAGAACGGCTGAAATCAGAGTTCCGGCGTGGCCGATGCCGATCCACCAGACAAAGTTGACGATGTCGAAGCCCCAGCCAACGGGCTGGTTGTTGCCCCAGACGCCAATGCCGAAGGCGAGCAGCCAGACGATGCTGAAGAGCAGCACGTTGAGGAACGTGAAGCCGAACAGGAAGATGGCCCACCACCGCGTGAGCGGGGCCTTGGCCTTGGTTCCCGGAATAGGAATCTCGATTTTGCCGCCGCCGTGGGTGTGGCGGTCCAGCACCAGCGCGGAGATTTTGGCCTCCAGCGTGGCGTTGTTGTAGTCGCCCTGAAGAAGATCCTTATCGAGCGGCGCGCTGGTTTTGTTCTCAGCCATGCGACTCATCTCCTGCGTGGGCTTCGGCAAGCGCCGGGTGCGGGTTCGTGATCTTCATCAGGTAGCTCGTTCGGGGCTTGGTGTTCAAGTCTTCCAGCATGAGGTAGCTGCGCTTGCTGGAGCGAAGCTTCGACACTTCGTTCTCGGGCGAGCGCATGTCACCAAAGACGATGGCCTGCGACGGGCATGCCTGCTGGCAGGCCGTCACCACTTCGCCGTCGGCGATCTCTCGACCGTCCAGCTTGGCGGCGATGCGCTTCTTGTTGATGCGTTGCACGCAGTAGGTGCACTTCTCCATCACGCCGCGGGTTCTCACCGAGACGTCGGGGTTCTGCGCCATCTGCAGCGTCGGCAGCTCATAGACCTTCTGGGTGTAGGCCAGGAAGTTGAACCGGCGCACCTTGTAGGGGCAGTTGTTGCTGCAATAGCGGGTTCCAACGCAGCGGTTGTAGACCATCTGGTTGAGGCCTTCGTGGCTGTGCACGGTCGCCGCGACCGGGCAGACCGGCTCGCAGGGCGCCAGTTCGCAGTGAACGCAGGCCAGGGGCTGCATGCGGATGGGCGGGTTGGCATCGTTGAGCTTGCCGTGGTCGCCCCTGTAATAGCGGTCGATGCGGATCCAGTGCATCTCGCGGCCCTTCATCACCTGCTGCTTGCCGACAGCGGGAATGTTGTTCTCGCTTTGGCAGGCCGTCACACAGGCGTTGCAGCCCGTGCAGAGGTTCAGGTCGATGGTCATCGCCCACTGGTAATTGTCCTTGGAGTTCTCCTTGGTCCAATCCTTGGCGCCTTCGTACATCGAAGGGTACTCACCGTCGTTCTTCTCCTTCTTCTCCTCCAGCTTTTTGCTGTGCGCCTCGTAGAGCTTTTCGCCCGAGAGCAGCTTGGTGAGGGGAGCTTCGTAGAAGATGGCTCGGTGGGTGTCGGTGGCGTCCACGTCCAGCGTGTTGTGGAACTGGGTGTTGGCCATGGTGTAATGGCCGCTGCCCTTGGCCACCTGGCCGGATGCCGTCCAGGGGCTCTGGCTGGAGCGAAGCTGGAAGACATCAAAGCCTCCGCCTTCGGTTTCGCCATGGGCCGTGCCGTATTGGCCGCCCATCTTGCGGCCGTAGCCGAAGTGGACCAGCACAACGTTGTCGGCCATGCCCAGGTTCACCGCCGCCGGAAGCTCCAGCGAGCGGCCGTCGAGATCGATCTTGGCCAGGGGCCGGCCCGTGCCCATGGGGCCAGGAGCCAGCTCTTGGGTGCCCAGAACTTCGGCCCGATCCAGCCCCACCTGGTCGGCGGTGGCTTGGCTCATGTAGGCCGCGTTGTCCCAAGTCATGTTGGTGAGCGGCTTGGGCAGCTCCTGGAGCCAGGGGCAGTTGGCGTAGCGGCCATCGTAGATGGTCGGGTCGGGACGGAAGATGACTTCGACTCCGTTCGCGGCGGAGCCGGGGCTGAATGAGGCGGCGGCGTCTGGCTGCACGGTCGCGACGATGGTCGGAGCCGTCGAGCCCTTGACCACGCCCTCGGCCAGCGCCTCTCGCCAGGCGGCGTCGGAGCCAATCTTGAGCGCCTTTCGCACGCTCGCTTCTTGGGTGAGGCCGGTGCGGTTCACCAACGCAAGCAGCTGAATCGGTCCGCGGCTGTCATAGAGCGGCTCGATGAGCGGCTGCTGGATGGACATCGTGCCGTCGAAGGCCGTCGCGTCGCCCCAGCACTCCAGGAAGTGCGACTCGGGAAGCGCCCAGCGGCACTTCTCAGAGGTCTCGTTGAAGAGGCCTGTGAGGTGCGCGGTGAAGGGCGCCTTGGCCATCTTCTCGCCCAGGCCAAGCTCGGCCGGAGCGCTGAAGACGGGGTTGCCGCCGAGGATGACCAGAGCATGGACTTCGCCGCGCTCCAGCATGTCGGCCAGCTTGCCGATGCCTGCGGTCATCGAAGCCTGGCGCGGAAGCACCGGCTCAGCCTGCATCATCGTGACGCCGAAGCTGCCCAGATGATCGTGGATGGCGTGCACCAGCGCGTGGGTCGAGGCGGAAAGGTGGTCTCCAGCCATCACGACAGCGCGGGGGCCGGCCTGAACCATGTCCTCGGCCAGCGCAGCGAGCCAGGCTTCCGAGACGCCTT
>JBGSIR010000164.1:0-3924 GCA_041742415.1 Fimbriimonadaceae bacterium
GCTGGTCGGGGCCGATCACCGTTTCACTGCCGGGCACGATGCGGGCGCGGCTCCAGCCCCGAGCGGGGTCGAGCGGGCTCAGCGTGCCATCGGGCTGCGGAATGGTGCGAAGATCGATAAAGCGCCGAGCGCCCTGGGAGCGGTCAAGCACATTCGGCAGGCCTTCGGCGGCCAGGATGTTGTCCCATTGGTTGTAGATCGCGTTGAACCGCCGGTTGATGCCAACCGCCGCGTTCTGCCAGGCCGTCCAGTTTCCAATGGGCGAAGGGTCGCTCTGCACCGGCAGGGCTTCGCCAATGTTGATGCCGGGAATCGCGGTGGCCGGGCTGCCGGGCTGAGTGCTGGGGAGCCGGCTGGCCACCGGAACAGTGTTGTTGACGCCGACATCTTGGATGTCGAAAGCCGCCGTCACCTGCCCCCGGACAGCGTCAGGGACGATCGGGAGGAAGTCAAAGCTAACGGACGGAGAGGTTGCCGCCGGCTGCTCAGCCACCGTGAAGGCATAGGGCGGATTCAGCTGCCCCGACAGGCGCCGGGCCTGGAGATAGGAGTCAATCGAGAAAACCGTTTGCCCAGTTGCGGTATGGACAAGCGACTGGCCAAGACCGCTCACGTTGACCAGATCAATGCGGCGGAACACCTGGCCCACCTCGTGCCAAGGCCTGTTCGGCGTTCCGGCCTGAGCCAGGTCGGAGTACGGAGCCGGAGGAATGCTGAGATGAACTCGGGCCGCCATGCTGCCCCAAGAACCGGCCGCCGTGCGGTAGACGCTTGGTCCAATCTTGGCGGCGTTAGCCGCTTCGAGTCCAGAACCCATCGGGTTGATGGGCGAAGCGGGCTCGCTGGCAACGCGAGTCGGCTGCATTCGGACTGCGGCCGAGTACTCCGGCACGTTGCCCACAAAAGTAAGCAAGCGCGAGCCCAGATCGTAGTTGAAGACGACAGCGTCAACCCGGCCTGCGGTGCTCTGGCTGACAGAGAGCCGCTGCCACGCTCGAATGCGCTGGCGCTTAGCGTCCACGAAGGCAGCGCCTTGGGCCAGGTCGGCGTCGGTGACGGTGAAGAAGCTGGGATCATCCCAAATTGGCTGACCATTCGCGTCGGGCACAAAGAGGTTCCAGTTCGGCCGCATGATCTGCTCAGCCGTGTCGCCGTCACCGTCCCAGTCCGTCGTATCTACGCCGAAGGCATATGCCGGCACTTCCGCGCGGTAAAGCTCATAGGGGTTGTCCTGACCATTCGTGACACCTGCCCAGCGGCTGCCGTTCGCCAGGCGAAGGTCGATATGGGGGTTGCCGTAGTCGGCGAAAGGATTTCGCAGCCCGATAAACCAGCGCACGAGGACTGTGCCAGGCAGGGTGGGCAGAGTGGGGTCACCATTCGGGCCGGAGAGCGTCGGGTCAATCTTGCCAGTATCTTCGTTGAAGCTAAGGCCGCCCGGCCCAAGCGGGTTGCCCTTTGCGGGCATCAGCAGGTCGAGCTTGGCGTAGGGAGCCAGGGACTCAGTCATCACTCCATCTGCGCCAGGAAGCCGAAACACGAGCGACCCTCGGCCTCCCGAGTTGTCGCGGACAGCGGCGGCGTTCGAAATGTCCTGCTGCACACGCTCGCTGATGAGCCTGGCCTGCGACTGAGCCGCGGCTAAGCTCTGCCCAGCGCGCGTCAAATTGAAGCTTTGGACCATCGGAATGGCGATGATCGTGAAAAGCACGGCCGAAACGGCCATGACGACCAAAAGCTCGATCAGGGTGAATGCGCGTCGCTTCATCGGTTTGCCCCCAAGGAGACGGTCTGCTGGTGGCGCCGCCAAGTGCGCATCCAGTCTTCAAAAGAGCGGGCGTTGGCCGCGCCGTCGGCGCTCAAGGTGAACTGCCTATGGTTCCAGAGTGAGCGGACCCTTCCCGTGACGCCTCTGGCTCCACGGATGGGCCAGGGCTCGGTGGTGGAGAGGCTGACGCCGCCTCCAAGCTGAGCCAAATCGGCATAGGCATATGTCGCGCCATTCACCACTTCCGTGCCGCTGATGCGCAGTGCTGAGCCGCGCCGGACACCGGCAGCTGTGACAAGTTCGTCAATCGAGACCATAAGGCCAAGGTCGGAGAAGGGGAAATAGATCCGGCTGGCAGAGCCAAAAATGGTGGCGGTCACAGAGTTCACTCGCCCACCAGGCAAGACTTGCCCGGGCCGAAGGCCGGTGTTGGGCACAGACGCGGTCAGGCGATACTCGCTGGGGGCGGGCAGGAACTGAACGGCCATTTCCTGGCTCGGCCGATAGAGAACGCGCAGGCGAAGGCCGTTCATCGGCTTCTCCACAAAGTTCACTCCATAGGCTCCAGAAGAGCTGGGAATAGCGAACGTGCCGATCACCTGTGATGAGTTGGCATTCACCTGCCCTAGGGTGACTGCGCCCGAACGGTAGTCCACCCGGAAGCTGTTCGTGGCTCCCGGCTGTCCGCCGCCCACAAGGATTCCACCTGTCGATGGCTCAAAAATCACAACGTCGTTGTCCGACTCAGCGACGACCGGCGATCCGCTGCGATAAGACCGCACCGGAATGCCAGGATAGGAGCTTCCATCCGTTTCGGTGGTCCCGCGCGCTTTGACGCTGGTCACGGCAAGGCGAACTTTTGTCTGGCCATCCACTCCCGTCAACTCGTTAGGCAGCTGGATGTCGTCTCGGACGATTCGCCAGTCCATCACGGTGTAGTCCACCCGCGCCTCCATGGGCGTCAGTTCGCCTTCGGGGCTTTGCACCAGCACGCGGGACGCGGCAGGGTTGAACATCAGAATGCCGATTTCATCCGGAATGACCTTGAAGGTAAAGACGTCGGCCGCGTCAAATGCTGCGTCAACCGCGACTTCCCGATAGCTCGTTCGAACGCGCACCGAAGACGAATCCGCCTGGATGTAGTTCGCCGGGTTGATCGGAACATCATTGAAGAGCATCGAGTCGGGGTCCGCCGCCAGGGCCTTCAGGTCGATGATCATGTAGCGGCCATCGGCAGAGAAGCCGATGTAGCGTTCGGGTCCAAGCGCAATGCTTCTGCTCAGCGTGGCCACCGCCGAGACATCGACCCTGGCCGAACCGGCCCCTTGCGCTTGGCGAACTGCGAAGCGCAATCGGATCGGCGCAGCTTGAGCCTGCAGGTTCGCCGGAAAAGGCACATGCACAAAATCAGAGGTTCGGGTTTGGCCTGCAAAGCCGCCTTGGGTGGCATTGTTTTCGAAGTAGGCCCGCCAAGGCAGAACTGGCTCGTCTTCCTGAGGGGCGCCCATCACGACTTCAAGGTCGCCCGTAGTAACGGCCAAGTCGCCCGGATTTCCCAGTCCTGTGCCAGTGTCTCGGGTGTAGCGCATGGGGCCGTAGGTGAGCGGCACCACCGATCCAATGAGGCCGCCCGCAATGGTGAGGTTATTGATCGTGGCTCCAGGGAGCGGGCCGCCCTCGCCGATGACTCGAACGAAGTGGTTGGCTCCTGAAACGTTCTGCCACGGGCCAACCGGGGTTCCCGCGATGGACACCTGGCCGGCATTGGAGATTTCAAAAGCGCCTCCGCTGGCAGGGGTAAGGTCTGACCAGGCCTGCTGAGGGTCCAGCGCAGAGGCGGAGCCGTTCAGGTAAGTCACCGGAACGATCATTTCAGGCATTCGTCGTCCCGGCGCGTTCAGCCTGGACTGCTCGGCGTCGACCAGGCCCTGGGCCACGCTTCTCATCTGGTTCTGCCGAAGGATCGCCAGGCCGGGCGGGAAGATTTGAACAACGGCCAGGATGCCGACCAGAAAGACAACGATCACCACGAGCACCTCAATCAGTGAGGCGCCTCTCCGCAGCGTCGGCGCGGAGCGGGGCATGTCAGGGGAGAAGAGCTTCATCTTGGCGGTTCGTGGTTCGGGGTGGGGCAATGCGGCAGCGGCAGGGCTCAG